>NZ_JBHXTG010000018.1:0-111223 GCF_042677465.1 Kitasatospora sp. NPDC127111 | reverse complement strand
GGGACCCCCCCGGCGCCCGGGCCGCCCCCCCCCCCCCCCCGCCCCCCCCGCCCCCCCCCCCCCCCCCCCTGCTCCCCCGCCCCCCCCCCCGGGGCCCCGCCCCCGCGGCCCCCCCGCACCCCCGCCCCCCCACCGCCCCACCCCGCCGTCGGCGCCCGGCCGGGGTCACGGCCGGCCGGCGGTGACCAGGTGGTAGTCGAGCAGGCCGTCCTGCCAGGCGCGGAGGAAGTTGCGGGTCCAGTGACCGGGCGGGACGGTGTCGGCGAGGTAGCGGTCGAGGCCGGGCCAGACGTCGGGGCCGATGGACTCGGTGCCGACGTCGGCGAACCCGGCCTTGGCGAGGTCGGTGGTGAAGCCGGTGAGGGTGTGGGGGACGTCGAGGCCGTCGGCGAAGCTGGCGAGCAGGAGGCCGAGGCGTTCGGCGGTGTCGGGGCCGTCGGCGGTGAAGAAGGTGGTCACGGCGAGGCGGCCGCCGGGGCGCAGCACGCGGGCGGCTTCGTGCGCGAAGCCGGTGAGCGCGCGGAAGTGCTGGGCGGCCTCGACGGAGTAGAGGCCGTCCAGCGAGGCGTCGGCGAAGGGGAGTTCCTCGGCCGAGCCGAGGGTGTAGGAGAGGCGGTCGGGGTAGGTGGCGAGGGCCCTGGCGTTGACGGCGCGGGCCCGCTCGACCTGGTCGGGGTGGATGTCGACGCCCGTGACGGCGGCGAAGCGGAACTCGCGCAGCGCGAGGGCGGCGCCCAGGCCGCGCCCGGAGCCGACCTCCGCCAGCCGCAGCCGCTCGCGCGGCTCCGGGAAGGTGCGCAGCACGCGCCGGTAGAGCTGCTCCTGGCTGCGCACCCGGTCGTCGGGCGTGGGCGCGGTGAGGTCGATGCCGCTCCAGTCGCCGAAGTTGATGAAGCCGCCGGCGAAGCTCGCGGCCTGGGAGAGGTCGTCGGCGCCGTAGGTCTGCCGTACGGCTGCGGGGATGCGGTCCTGGCTCATGGGCGGCTCGGTCTCCTCGTGGGTCGTCGTCCCGGGCGTCGGGGGCGCCGCGGTACGTACCCCAACGGGATCGCGGCCGAACACCACGTCCGGGTGGATCGCGCCGCCCCGGACGACGGGGAGGCGCGGCCCCGGGCCGTGCGGGCGCTCAGAGCGAGGAGGCGCGCCCCCGGCCCGTGCGGGCGCTCAGAACAGGGTCTGCCGCGAGTCCCACGCGGTGACCGTGGCGCGGCCCGGGTCCAGGGCGGCGCCGCGGCGGCGGGCCACGGCGGCGGGGTCGTGGGTGCGGCGCAGCGCCTCGTGGAGGGCCTCCCGGTCGGACCGTGCGCGGACGGCGCAGATCTGCCGGCCGCTCCGCCGCCCGGCGCCGGGGCCGGCCGCCATCGGGATCTCGACGATCCACAACGGCGTGGTCCGCCAGGCCGCCCGGTCCGGGGGCGTGGCGAAGGGGGAGCGGCCTCGCGCGCGAGCAGCGTCGGAGGGAACAGCGTCCACGGATGGCACCGCCTTTCGGGGGCTCCGCCGGTCCCTCACCGAGGGTGACCGGCTGGAGGCCGGCTGTTGCTCCAGTGCGTCGTACCGGTTCCGGTCGGTACGTCCCCCTTGCGTACTGGTGGTCCGGCCATTGAAACCGGCCCGAGGCCTGACGTCAATGGTCTAGTCCATTGAGGGCAAGCGGCGCCTGGGCGGTACGGCGTGTCGCGCTCGGGTGGCGATCGGCGTCGGTGACTCTCCGTGTCGGCGGCCTGGCCGTTCCGGGGTGATCGGGGGTCCTGTTGCTGACGGATTTGTCAGCAACTCCTGCGCGATGGGTTGACGGTGCACTGACACGGCTCTACAACGTTGTCAGCTGCCGGATGTCCCCAACTACTCGGGCAGCCGCGGAAGTTCGTCTTCCCTCACCCCTCGCCGAGAGAGGCTCCCCCATGCGCACTCGCTCCTGCCTGGCGTTGGCCGCAGTCGCCGCGACGCTGGCCGTCGGCGCCGCCCCCGCATCCGCCTCGGCCGGCGGCACGGCGGCCGAGACGGCGGTGCTGACCACCGGCGACGCCGGCGGCACCCCGGTCGCGGTCGGCGACGTCCTGGTCGCGCCGCTCGCCGCCAACACGCGCGCCACCTTCTACTCGACCGCCACCGGCTCGACCGGGGTCACCTGCGCCGTCTCGCAGTTCACCGCTCGGGTGCTCGGCAACCCCGCCGCCCCCGGGACGGCGACGGAGTCCCTGACCGGGCACACGTTCGGCTCGTGCACCAGCAACGTCACCGGGGTCACGTCCGTCCGGAGCCTCACCGTGGGCAACCTCCCGTACACCGTGTCGGTCGGGGACTCCGCCGGCTACCCGGTCGCGATCACCGCCGGGGTGGGCGGACCGGTCCAGGCCACGGCCGTGCTGAACTCGTGGTTCGGCACCCTCACCTGCAGCTACCAGCTCAGTGGCGCCTTCACGGGGAGCGCCGACAACGCCGCCCACAGCCTGGTCTTCCGCAACGAGCACTTCGTCAAGAGCGGCGGATCGAGCCTGTGCCCCGGCGACGGGTACTTCTCCGCCACGTACGGGCCGGTCACCGACAGCAGCCAGGCCGGCGGCCCCGTGGTGCACGTGAACTGACCCCTGACCCCTGACCACTGACCCCTGAACCCTGACCACTGACCGCTGACCGCTGATCGCCGCGGTCCCGCCCGGGTCCGGCTCACCGCCGGGTCCGGGCGGTGAGCCGGACCCGGGCCCGAGGGGAGTCGGCCGAGGGGCGCGGGCTCAGGCCGGGGCCTGCGGGGCGGGCAGGGCCGGGGTGCCGGTGAGGCGCAGCGTGTCGACCTCCAGGTAGCGGCGGGAGTTGAGCGCCCACTCCAGGTTGCCGCGCATCCAGGCCTTCATGCCGTCGGTGAAGGCGCCGATCGCGGCCCGGTCGGACTCCCGCAGGCCGTGCCAGCCGCGGCACAGGGTGGTGAGCGACTCCTCGGCGTGCAGGAAGGCGTCGATGTCACGGGCGACCTTGCGGTACACGTGGTCGATGGCGTCCTGCATCCCGCAGCGGAGCTCCCGGCTCACCGCCAGCACGCCGTTGGTGACCTCGCCGACGACGAGCTCCTTCCGCAGCGAGAGGACGTCGTTGACCCAGACGACGACGTCGGCGGCCTTGTTGACCATGGTGCGCAACTGCTCGGACTCGTGGAACAGCGCGGGGACCTCCAGACCGGCCGCGTACTCCAGCAGGTCCAGCGACGGGGTGATGCCGCCCGAGGCGCGGCGCAGCTGGGTGTAGCCGCTGAGGGCGGGGACGTGCCGGTGCTCGCGGTTGGCCGCCTCGTAGTGGAAGGCGTCCAGGAACTGCCCCATGTGGGTGATGAACCGCAGCTGCCACTGGAGGCTCTGCCGGCCGGCGAGCCGCCGCCACACCTCGGCGAGCTCCACCGCGAGCGGCGGCACGTCCCGGGCCGGTGACGGCTCGCCCGACCGCAGCGAGAGGGCGGCGAGCATCCGCAGGGTGGCGCGGGTGTGGCCGGCCGCCTCCGCCGACGCGCAGCCGTCGTAGAGGTCGTCGATGACGAAGGCCCAGGTGAACCAGCCGGCGAGCGGTTCGAGCCGCTCCGCGCGCAGGTGCGGGTAGCAGCGGGCGATGAGCTCGCCCAGGTGGGTGTCGGCGAGCCGCTGACGGGCGCGCGGGCTGTCCACCAGGCCGTAGCGGTCGGCCCAGTCCAGGATGAGCCGCTCCAACTCCTCCCGGTGCGGGGACATCCGGGGCGGCAGCCGGTAGAGGACGTGGTCGGGGCCGGGCAGCAGCCGGAGGTCGAGGGGGACGGTACGGGGTGTCGTCATGCGGTGTCGGGCTCCTTCGGGCCGCGTTCCTTCGGGCCGGTCCACTGCGGCGCGGTCCACTGCGGCGCGGTTCAGGCGCGGCGGTGCAGCCGCAGGCGCAGCGGGGCCGGATGGATCACGGTCCAGGGCCGGGGCTCGACCAGGTGCCGGGGCACCGGCCCGGGCGGCGGTTCCAGCCGCCACCGGGAGGCGATCACGGCGACGGCCAGGGTGATCTCGGTGAGGGCGTAGACGTCCCCGATGCACTTGCGGGAGCCCGTGCCGAAGGGGACGTAGGCCTGGCGCGGGAGCAGGGCGTGGCGTTCGGGCAACCAGCGGTCGACGTCGAAGAGTTCGGGCTCGGGGTAGAGGTCGGGGCGGTGGTGGACGAGGTAGGGGGAGAGCAGGACCGGGGTGCCCGGGCGGAGGTGCCGGCCGGCCAGCTCGACGGGGGCGGTCACGGTGCGGCTGTAGAACCAGGCGGACGGGTAGAAGCGGAGCGTCTCCGCCACCACGCGGCGGGCGAGGTCCAGGCGGGTGACGTCCGCGAGGGTGAGCGGCGGGAGGGGGCCGGCCTCGGCGCCGGCTCTACTGCCGTCGCCGGGCGGGAGGGCGGTGCCCGGTGGGAGCCCGGTGTCGGGCGGGAGGGCGGTGTCCGGCGGGAGGACGGTGCGCGCCTCCTGGGCGACGGCGTCGGCGAGCACCTCGTCCCGGGAGAGGAAGTGCAGCGCCCAGCCGAGCGCCGAGGCGGAGGTGCCGATGCCGCCGGTGAGCATGGTGACGACCTGGTCGTGCATCTCGCGGTCGGTCAGTCCCTCCGCGACCATCAGCGTCAGCAGGTCGCGCTCGCTGCCGGTGTCCTCGCCGCGGCGGCGGTCCGCGATCGCGCCGTCGACCACCTGGCCGACGATGCGGCACGCCCGGCGGAAGCGGCGGTTGGCCCGCGTCGGCAGCAGGTCGAGCAGCCGGAACGGCGAGCGCATCTGCCGGCCGATGCCCTGGTGGAAGTCCGGGTAGGCGTCGGCGATGTCCGCCACGGCGGCGGAGGAGCCGTCCGCGGAGAACATCGTCCGGGTGATGATCCTGGCGATCAGCGGATAGGCGTGCCGCTCGACCTCGATCACCGCGCCGTCCCGCCAGCCGGCCGAGGCGGCGAGGATCTCCTCCCGCATCACCGCCAGGTAGCGGGTGAACGCGTCCGGGCGGAACGCGGGTTGGAGCTGCCGGCGCTGCCGGCGGTGCACGTCGTGGGGCGTGGAGCCCAGGCCGTCGCCCAGGAACGGCCGCAGCTTGTCGAAGAGCGGGCCGCCCTTGTCGAAGTGCCGGGTGTCGGTGAGGACTTGGTGGAACAGCTCGGGGGAGCAGACCATCATCGCGCGCTGCGGCCCGAGCCGGAGCTCCACCAGGTCACCCTGCTCGGCGAGCGAGCGCAGGAACGGCAGCGGATTGCGGACCAGCGCCGGGGCGTGGCCGAGCAGCGGGAGCGCGCCCGCTGCCCGGGCGGTGCGGTAGGAGGGGGTGGCGGTCGGTGCGGTGGGTGCGGTCATGGCTCTCCGTTCGACGCGGGCCGGAATCCGCGGGCGGCGCCCGGTCCGACCGGCCGCCCGAAGGCAGTCAATCTGGCACTCCGCGTACGGAGTTGAGAAGTCCGCGGCCGCCCCGAAAATCTGTGCTGGGACGGTTTTCGGCCGGAGTGAGGCAGCCTGTCAGGAAACGTCTCGTTCGCCGCGCTCCCGGTCGGCGGGGACGCTCCGGGGGAAGGCCCGGGCGAAGAGCCGGCAGGCCTGGCGGGCCACCCGGCACCACGTCCGCGCCGCGGCGCCGAGCACCCGGTACCAGGCGATGCCGAACGGCAGGGCGATCGCGAACCAGGACGGCGGCGCCAGCTCACCCGGCCGCCGGGCACCCTCCCGCGCCCAGCGGCGGCACCGCTCGACACCCCGGCCGGTCCAGCCCGCGCACCGGTCGGCGCGCCCGGCCCAGCGGGTGGCGGCGCCCAGCAGCCGGGCGCGCCGCCCGTCGCGGCGGCGGGGGACCGCTTCTCCGGTCCGGTCGTGACGGTCCATCGGTCGCGTCCTCTCCCGGCCCGCGGCTCAGCGCGCCGCCGGTTCCAGGCGTGCCGCCAGCTGTGCCGGGAGGGCGTCCCGGCCCGCCCGGGCCAGCCGGATCAGCTCGACGTCAGCGCGGCGCTTCAGCGCGTCGGTGAGCGGGCCCGGCTGCGCCTGCACCGTGGCGACCACGTCCACCTCGGCGGCGAACAGTGCCCGGACGGCGTCCTGGAACGGGGGGTACGCCAGCTCCATCCGCCCGAGCTCGTCGATCAGGACCAGCCGTTCCCGCGGGACCAGCCGTTCCTGCGGGACCAGCCGTTCCCGCAGGAGCACCCGCTCCCGCGCCGGGGTGACGGGCGTGGTCGCCGGAGGCGTCAGGGAGGGCAGCGCCAGCTGCGCCATCACCCGCAGGTCGACGCCGTACCGCCCGACCCGTGGCGGCCCGGGGAAGGAGACGTGGGCGAGCACGGCCCGCCGGCCGTCCAGCGTCTCCAGGGCGAAGCCGACCCGGGCTCCGTCGGAGCGGATCTCCTCGGTGGTGAAGCCGGCCGCCTCCCGGGTGTGCAGCAGTGCCGCCAGCCGGCGGATCGCGGTGGTCTTCCCGCTGCCGGGGCGGCCCTCGATCAGGATCCTCGTCGGCATCACGCGCTCCGTGGCAGGGACGACGGTGGTGGGCCCCCGGCCCGTCTCCCGCCGGTGTCGTGCCGGTCTCCCGCCGGTCTCCCGCCGGTCTCTTGAGGTCGAGTGCTCCTGGTATCCAGCCTCCCACCCGGTCCGCTTCGCCGGGAGCGTGGCCGGTCCGGGTGATGGTTCGGGCGCGCACCCGGTGGGCCCGTTCGCCGGGGCGGAAAGCTGTGCCCCGGCCGGGGCGCGGGTGTGCCGGTGCCCCGGCCGGGTCCGGCTGGACGACGCGCCGCGGACGGTCCGCCTCGGCACCGACCCGAACGACCTGCTGGACGCGTTCGGCGCGGGCCGCCCGCCCGTCGACCCGCGGCGCGGCACGTTCCCGGTCCGCCTGACCGCCTGACCGCCTGACTGCCTGACCGCCTGACCGCCGGAGGCCCACCGGGCCGTGCGGCGTTCGCAGCGGGCTCCTGTTGCGATCCGGGGGGCCTCACACCGGGGTGGGTGTCACGCCGGGGTCGGTGTGGCGTCGAGGTCGGTGGCGAGCAGGTCGGCGAGCTCCTTGACGGCCTGCTGGGCCTGGTCGCCCTCGGCGGACAGCTCCAGGGTCTCGCCGTGCCCGGCGGCCAGGGCGAGGACGGAGAGCAGGCTGCGGGCGTCGACGCCGGGCTGGCCGGGGCGGCCGAGGGTGACCTTGACGGGCTGGCGGGCGGCGGCCTTCACGAGGGCCGAGGCGGGCCGGGCGTGCAGGCCGCTCTGCGAGGCGACGGTGACGAGGAGTCGGTGCATGAGGGGCTTCTTCCTTCGCTCTGGGGCGGTCGGGGGCGGAACCGGGGGCGGAACCGGGGGCGGAACTGGGGGCCGCAGGTGCTGGTCGCCGGCCGGGGTGGGAGGCCGGCCGGCGACGAGCCGGGGTGGAGGGTGAGAGGGGGGAGGACCGGGACCCGCGCCGTGGGGTGGGGTGCGGGGCCAGGGCCGGCCCGGCGGCCGCGATCCGGGGGCGGGGGCGCGGGAGCCGGGCCGGGGTGTGTGGTTTCACGCCCGTGAACCTGTGGTTTCGATTGGTTCTACGCCTGGTTGTGTGGCGATGTCAACAGATTCGGGCAATCCGATCCCCAGAAACGGGCACCGGCTTCCGAATGGGCCCGGATCTGCCCGGATTCGCCTCCTAGCGCTTGCTTTTCGAGCCGGGGGGCGTAAGGTCGGGCCTGACCAGGCGTAAACAGACATGAAACGGACCTGATCCCACATGTACGCACCCGAGCGGCAGCAACAGATCCTCCGCCTCGCCCAGGAGCGCGGCCGGGTCGACGTGCCCGCGCTCGCCGAGGACTTCGGTGTCACGCAGGAGACCATCCGGCGGGACCTCAGCGCCCTCGACCGCGCCGGACTGCTGCACCGGGTGCACGGCGGGGCGCTGCCGGTCGGCGCGCTGCACCTGGAGCCCGGGCTGGCCGAGCGGGACTCCACCGCCGCCGTCGAGAAGGAGCGGATCGCCAGGGCCGCGCTCGCCCTGCTGCCCACCGAGGGCAGCGTGCTGCTGGACGCGGGCACCACCGTGTCCCGGCTGGCCGCCCTGCTGCCCGTCGACTCCACCCTCACCGTCGTCACCAACGCCCTCCCCGTCGCCGCCCGCCTGGCCGACCACCCCGGCCTCGCGCTGCACCTGGTCGGCGGCCGGCTGCGCCACCGCACCCAGGCCGCGGTGGACGCCTGGGCCCTGCGCGACCTCGCCGACGTCCACGCGGACGTCGCGGTCGTCGCCACCAACGGCTTCGCCGTGGAGGGCGGGCTGTCCACGCCGGACCTCGCCGAGGCGGCCGTCAAACGCGCCATGCTCACCGGCGCCCGCCGGGTGGTGCTGGTCGCCGACTCCTCCAAGTACGGGGTCCGCCACTTCGCCCGGTTCGGCTCGCTCGACCAGGTCGACGTGCTGGTCACGGACACTGGACTGACCGACGAGCAGACCGCAGAGATCGAGAACCACGGACCGGAAGTCATCCGCGCATGATCGTCACCATCACCCCGAACCCGAGCCTCGACCGCACCTACGAGGTGGCGGACCTGGCCCTCGGCGAGGTCCACCGGGCCACCACCGACCGGCTCGACCCGGGCGGCAAGGGCGTCAACGTCTCCCGCGCGCTCACCGCCGCCGGCCACCGCACCACGGCCGTGCTCCCGCTCGGCGGCCCCTCCGGCCGGCTGCTCGCCGAACTGCTGCGCGGCCAGGGCATCGACGCCGCGCCGGTGGCGATCTCCGGCGACACCCGGATCAACGTCTCGATCGTCGAGGACGGCGGCCGCCTGACCAAGGTCAACGCCCGGGGCCCGGAGCTCACCGCCGCGGAGTCGGCCGCCCTGCTCGCCGTGGTCGGGCAGGACTTCACCGGCCCCGACGTCGACTGGCTGGCCTGCTGCGGCAGCCTGCCGCGCGGCCTGGCGCCCGAGTGGTACGCCGAACTGGTCGCCCAGGTGCACTCCGGCGGCGCCCGGATCGCCCTGGACACCTCGGGCCCGGCGCTGCTCGCCGCCCTCGCCGCCCGCCCCGACGTGGTGAAGCCCAACCGCGAGGAGCTCGCCGAAGCCGTCGGCCGCCCGATCGCCACCGTCGGCGACGCCGTCGACGCGGCCGGCGAACTGCGCAAGCTCGGCGCCCAGCAGGTGCTCGCCAGCCTCGGCGCCGACGGCATGCTGCTCCTCGCCGAGGAGGGCAGCTGGTTCGGCACCGCGCCGGTGGTGGCGGTCCGCAGCGACGTGGGAGCCGGCGACGCCTCGCTGGCCGGCTTCCTCGGCGCCGGCGGCAGCGGCCCCGGCGCCCTCGCGGCGGCCCTGGCGCACGGCGCCGCGGCCGTCCAACTGCCGGGGAGCGTCATGCCGACCCCGGCCCACCTGAACTCGGCCGCGGTGGCCGTGACGGCGGACATCCCGCTGGAACGGGCACTGCGCGGCTGAACCGGGGCGCCCGTCCGCGTGGGAACGACTCGCGTGGGAACGGACGGGCGCACCTCCCGGGGGCACCGCAAAGCACAGGCACCCTCAGTCGAAGGACCGAAGACGATGAACGACACCGGCGGACTGATCACACCCGCGCTCGTCGATCTCTACCTCGCCCCCGAGGAGAAGAGCGAGGCCCTGCGCGCCCTCGCCCAGCGGCTGGTCGCCGAGGGCCGGGTCACCGACCTCGACGGCTTCCTCGCCGACATCGCCGCCCGCGAGGCCCAGGCGCCGACCGGACTCGGCGACGGCATCGGGATCCCGCACTGCCGCTCGGCGCACGTCACCAGACCCAGCCTGGCCTTCGGGCGCAGCGCCCGGGGCGTGGACTTCGACGCGCCGGACGGGCGGCCGGCCGACCTGGTCTTCATGATCGCCGCACCGGACGGCGCGGACGACGACCACCTGCGGATCCTGGCGGGGCTGGCCCGGCGGCTGATGGACCCGGTGTTCACCGGAGCCCTGCGCGAGGCCACCGACCCGAGCTCGGTCGCCGCGCTGGTCAACGGTGACGAGACGGCGCCGCCGCCCGGGCCGGCCGTCGTTCCCGCGCCGGCCGTCGTTCCCGCGCCGGCCGCCGGACCGGCGCCGGAGGCTCCCGGCCACGGCGGGCTGCGGCTGGTCGCGGTGACCTCCTGCCCGACCGGGATCGCGCACACCTACATGGCCGCCAAGGCCCTGGAGCAGGCGGCGGCCCGGGCGGGCGCGGAGATCCTGGTGGAGACCCAGGGATCGGCGGGCTCCACCCCGCTCGACCCGGCCGTGATCGCCGCCGCCGACGCGGTGATCCTCGCCCACGACGTGGAGGTCCGGGACCGGGCGCGGTTCGCCGGCAAGCCGACCGTGGACGTCGGGGTGAAGGCCGGCGTCAACCGGGCGGACGAGCTGGTCGCCGAGGCGGCCCGGCTGGCCGCCCAGGCCGGGCCGGGCACCGTGGCAGCGGGCACCGCCGCCCCGAGCACCGTCGCGCCGGTCGCGGGGTCGGCCGGCCCGGGGGACTCGCGGAGGACGAACGAGCACTGGGCCTCGCGCCTGCGCAAGTACCTGATGACCGGCGTCAGTTACATGATCCCGTTCGTCGCGGCCGGCGGTCTGCTGATCGCCCTCGGCTTCGCGATCGGCGGCTACGGGATCGCCTCCGCGCCCTCCGTGCTCGGGCACTTCGACTGGACCTCCTCGCACAGCTGGGCGGCGCTGCTGTTCCAGACCGGCAAGACGTCCTTCGGTTTCCTGGTGCCGATCCTGTCCGGCTACATCGCCTACGCCGTCGCGGACCGCGCGGCCCTGGCCGCCGGCGTCGTCGGCGGCGCGGTGGCCGTGGCGGTGGGCGCCGGGTTCCTCGGCGGCATCGTCTCCGGCCTGGCCGCCGGCTTCCTGGTGCTCTGGATGGTGCGCTGGCGGGTGCCGCGGGCGATCGCCGGCATCATGCCGGTGGTGGTGATCCCGCTGCTCTCGGTCGCGGCCGTCGGCCTGCTGATGTTCGTCCTGGTCGGCTCGCCGATCGCCACCGCGATGAACGGCCTGACCGACTGGCTGAACGGGCTGTCCGGCACCAACGCCGTCCTGCTGGGCGTGCTGCTCGGCGCCATGATGGCCTTCGACATGGGCGGCCCGCTCAACAAGGTCGCGTACACCTTCGCCGCGGGCGCGCTGACCGCCGCCGGTTCGACCCCGGACGCGGGCAGCCTCAAGGTGATGGCCGCCGTGATGGCCGCGGGCATGACCCCGCCGCTCGGCCTGGCCCTGGCGACCGTGGTCCGGAGTCGGCTCTTCACCCGCGAGGAGCGGGAGAACGGCAAGGCCGCCTGGGTGCTCGGCGCCTCCTTCATCACCGAGGGCGCGATCCCGTTCGCGGCGGCCGACCCGCTGCGGGTCATCCCGGCCGGGATGGCGGGCAGCATGGTCACCGGCGGTCTGACGATGGCCTTCGGCTCCACCCTGCGCGCCCCGCACGGCGGGATCTGGGTGCTGCCGCTGATCGGGAGTCCGGTCCTGTACGTGGTCGCGATCGCGGCCGGCACGGTGGTCACGGCCGGGACGGTCATCGTCCTCAAGGGCCTGCGCAGGCCCGCCCCGGCGGCGACGGAGGAGGCATCCGTCCCGGAGGCCACGCTGGTCGCGGCCTGACACCCGCCACTCGCGGAGGCCTGACACCCGCCACCCGCGGAGACCGTCCGTGAGGACCGTCCGCGGAGACCGTCCGCGGAGACCGCCCGTGGGGACCGACGCCCGGTCCCCGCGGGCGGTTCCTCGCGCGGCGGTGCCGCCCGGGCCGTCGGCCCGCCGGCCCGGACTCCGGCGACTAGGGTTCCGACGGGGCGGCGGGGCCGTGGGGCACCCGCCGACGAGGAACAGGGGAGACCGACATGACCACCGAACGGATCGCGCCGCCGCTGACCGGGGGCGAGCGCGAGATGCTGCGCGCCTTCCTCGACTTCCACCGGGCCACGCTGGCGGTGAAGTGCGACGGCCTGACCGACGAGCAGCTGCGGCTGCGGTCCAGCCCGCCGTCCACGCTGTCGCTGCTCGGGCTGGTCCGGCACATGGCCGAGGTCGAGCGGACGTGGTTCCGCCGGGTCATCAACAAGGAGGACATCGCCCTCGTCTGGTCGCCGGAGGGCGACTTCCAGGCCGCTTACGACGCGACCGGCGCCGACCGCGCCGAGGCGTTCGCGGCCTGGCAGGAGGAGGTCGAGCACGCCCGGCGGATCGAACGGGAGGCGGCGTCGCTGGACGTGACCGGCTACATGCCGAGGTGGGAGTCGGACGTCTCGCTGCGGCTGGTGATGCTGCACCTGATCCACGAGTACGCCCGGCACAACGGGCACGCCGACTTCCTGCGCGAGGCGATCGACGGCGAGGTGGGCGCGTAGGACCGCCCGTCGGGGGAGGGGCGGCCCGGGGAGTTCCGCCGTACGGGCGCCGGGTTCGCCCCCCTCCCGTCCGGTCCGGGCCGCTCACGCCGGCCCAGCCGGGCCGCTCACCCCAGCCGGGCCGCTCACCCCAGCCGGGCCGCTCCTCACCAGCCCAGCAGGAACGCCCGCTGCGCCAGCCCGGCCAGGACGGCCCCGGCCGTCGCCTCCGGCGCCGCCGGCCCGGCGTCCACGGCGTGCCGCTCCAGCGGGCCCAGCGCGCCGAGCCCGGCCGGGGCCTCCGGCGAGCGCAGCAGCACGTAGTGGAGCGCCGCCCCCGTGGTGCGGCTCTCCCGGCGGAACGCGTCCAGGGCCGCGGGCGGCACCGCCGCCTCGACCACCACCTGGTACCCGCCGGTCGCGAACGCGAACGCGGCCTGGGCGGTGGCCGCCAGGGCCGTCGTGTTCTGCCGCTGCGCCTCCGGCAGGTGGGGCGGGACGTACCCCTGCCGGACGGCCCGCTGGAAGTCGTCCGCCCGCAGGTGGACGCTCGGGTGGAGGGCGTCGGCCAGCAGGGACGCGACCGTGCCGCTCCCGGTCCCCGTCGGGTCGGCGAGGACGACGACGCCGCCGGCGCCCCGGCCGCCCCCGAGCTCCGGCCCACCTACGGTCGTACGGTTCACAGCTGCTGATCCCTTCGCGGGCCGGGGACGGACGGGGTCGGGGCAGGAGCGGGCCCGAGTACGGACAGCCGAGCGCCTCGCCTGTACGACTAACTGCTGTCGGAGATCAACCTAGTCCACGGCGGCGCCCCGAGTCGTCCCCCACCGGTCCTCGGACCGCTCCTCGGACCGCTCCTCGGACTGGTGCTCGGGCGGGTGCTCGGGCTGGTCATCGGAGGGGGCCTCGGAGTGCTCGGCCGGTCCCCCCGCCGCCTCCCCCTCCACGCGCAGCACGATCGGGTTGGTGAGCGCCGCCATCGGACCCCATGGCAGCTCGGGGCCCATCGCGTTGCCCCGGCCCGGTGAGCCGTCGGCCCGGGGGTGGCGGACCTCGGCCCGGACGAAGGCGGCCAGCGAGGCCGTCGTCCGCCAGACCACGGTGCCCGTGCCGTCGGCGGGCAGGGACTCCTGGTGCAGCTGCCCCTCGTCGGTGAGGAAGCGGACCGTCCCGCCCGGCACGCCGGACACGTCGAGCCGGACGTCCACCGGCGCGTCCGCGGGGACGGTGAGCCGTTCGCCGATGCCCGCCTGCCGGCCGTGCCCGGTGGCGGTGAACTCCAAGCGGACGGCGGCCGATTCGGCCAGCCAGCTGCGGCCGGCCCGGAGGCCGTCGAGGACCGCGTCGCGGGTGAGGTCCTCGGCCTTGACGACGGTGTGCGGCGAGCCGATCACCTGCGGGGCGCTGTGCGCGTCGCTGTTGCCCACGGCCGGCAGCCAGGACCGCCCCTCCCGCAGGGCGACCGCGAGCTGCGCGTCCCAGGTGTCGACGGCCGACTCGTCGTCGTACGTCCAGGGCCCGTTCCAGACCTCGACCGCGTCGGCTTCCCCGTACCCGAACTTCCACTGGCAGGCGACGTACGGGCAGTACGGGTGCGCGGGCACCACCAGGCCGCCCTGGCGGCGGACCTCCCGGGCGAAGCGCGGGAACGCCCCGTCGCGCGAACGGTAGCGCCAGTCGACGAACCGTCCCGGCCGCAGGCCGAGCGCCAGCCAGTGCCCGTTGCGGGTGGTGACCTCCTCGCCGAGCACGATCAGCAGGTCCGGGCCGGCCAGCGGCCCCCAGACCCCGTGCGAGGAGCTGGTGTTGTGGTCCGTCGACACGATGAAGTCCAGCCCGGCGGCCCGTGCGCCGGCCGCCACCTCCTCGGGCAGCCGGCGGCCGTCGGAGTGCACGGTGTGCAGGTGGCAGTCGCCCCGGTACCAGGCGCGCCCGCGCCCGCGGGCCCGCTCCGGCGGGTACGACGGGGTGAACTCCGGCCCCGGCGCGCCGAACCGGAGCGTGACCGTCACGTGGTAGTCGAGCCCCTGCGGCGCCACCTGGTACGGGCCCAGGACGACGTGCCACCGGCCCGGGCGGATGGGGCCGGGGAGGTAGCCGGGCGTGGCCCGGTCGCGGGCGACCGTGAACTCGGTGCGGAACCCGCCCGACCAGCCGCGGAAGCCGCGCCCGCCGAGGCCGGTGCCGCGTTCGTCGAAGAGGCCGACGTCGCAGGAGTTGCCGGGGGTGCCGGCGGGCACGGGCGGCTTGTCGTAGCCGTAGGAGACGGCGATCTCCCGGACGCCGTCCGGGACTTCGAACGGCAGGTAGGCGAAGTCCGGCGCGCCGGTGGGGAGATGGCCGGTGAGCGTGATGATCCGGTCGGGCGCGGGCTCCGCCGCGTGGGCCGGACCGGCGCCGGACGCCAGGCCGAGGGCGGTCACGGCGCCGGTGGCCAGGCCGGTCCGCAGGAGGTCGCGGCGGTCGAACTGCGGGTGCTCGTCGGCTGGTTGGTCGCTGGCGGTCATCGATGGCCTCCGGTCGGGGGCGGCGGCGGGGCGGGCTCCCGGCCGGCTCGCCCGCGTCCCTACCCGCGCCGGTGAACCCGCGGTGAGCCGGGCCCCACCGGCGTGCGGCGGAACGGGGAAGGGGCCTGGGGGAGCTGTCAGGCCCGGGGGACGTCGACCGGCACGGCCAGTACCTGACCCGTTCGGGTGCCCTCCGGGGTCGGCCACTCGGCGGCGGTCAGGAAGAGCGTCCGGCCGTCCGGGCCGCCGAGCGCGCAGGAGAAGCAGCCCCGGTCGAGCGGGATCCGCCGCACCACCTCACCGCCCTCGCGCACCCGGACGCAGCAGCGGCCCGGGACGTCGGCGAACCAGACCGCGCCCTCCGCGTCCAGGCTGATCCCGTCCGGCGCCGACCCGGGGACCTCCGCCCAGACCCGCCGGTCGGTCAGGCCGCCGTCGGGCGCGATGGTGAACGCCGTGAGCCGGCCGGCGTACGACTCGGCGACGATCAGTGTGGTGCCGTCCCCGGCCACCGCCATGCCGTTGGGGAAGGCCAGCCCCGCCGCCACCGGCCGGACGGCGCCGGCCGGCGTGACCAGGGCGATCAGCCCCGGCCCGGGTGCCTCACCGCCCATCAGGTCGAACCCGATGCCGTTGACGTACGCGTTGCCGCGCCGGTGGTCCACGACCACCTCGTTCCACGGCCGGTCACGCACCGGCCGCAGGTCCGCGAACGGCGCGAGCGTGCCGTCCGCCTCCCGGCGCAGCAGCCGGCGGTCGCCGCCGGCCACCACCAGGAGCCGGCCGTCCGGTGCGGGCAGCCAGTCGATGCAGAACGGGAACGAGGGGACCCGCTCGACCACGGTGGGGCTGCCGTCGGCGTCGACGGTGAGGAGTTCCCGCGCGCCCCAGTCGCAGACCCAGAGCCGGCCGTCGTGCCAGCGGGGGGACTCGCCGAGGACGAGGCCGGTGAGGAGCGGGGACGGGGCGGGTGCGGAGGCGTCGGGCATGGGGTGCTCCCTGGGCGGGGGTGCCGGGACCGGGTGGGGTTGCGGCGGGTGACGATCGATCGGTTCATGGAAACAGATGATCGGAACGTCCGAAATGCGTGGAGGTGGGCATGTCGCTGAGTCGGCGGACCCTGCTGCTGGCGGCGGCGGGCAGCGCCCTGGCGGGATGCCGGGCGGCCGCGAAGCCCGCCGAACGGGTGACGGGGGCGGTGCCGGCCGCTCCGGTGCCGGCCGTTCCCCCGCCGAGCGGCGGCCCCGCTTCGTCGCCGACCACCGGCCCCCCTGCCTCACCGACCGCCGCCGCCTCCTCACCGACCGCCGGTCCTGAACCGGTGGCCGCGACCGCTGTCCCCGGCGGCCCCGGCCCGGCCCCCGCCCCCGGCGCGCCGATCGGCCGGGCCGAGGTGCTGGCCCGGTACCGGGGCGTCGAGCCGGCCCGGTGGGGCCTGGACGTCTCCGGTGTGACCAGCGAGCTGCCACCCGGGCAGCGGGCCACCGCGCTCACCTTCGACGCCTGCGGAGGCTCCGGCGGCTCGGGCTACGACGCCGGCCTGATCGACCTCCTGCGCGCCCACGACGTGCCCGCCACCCTGTTCCTCAACGCCCGCTGGATCGACGCCAATCCGGCCGAGTTCGAGAGTCTGGCCGGCGACCCGCTGTTCGAGATCGGCAACCACGGCACGCTCCACCGCCCGCTCTCCGTCACCGGTCGCTCCGCCTACGGCATCGCCGGCACCGGCGACGTCGGCGAGGCGTACGACGAGGTCGCCGGCAACCTCGCCAAGCTCACCGCCCTGCTCGGCCGCCCGCCCCGGTTCTTCCGCTCCGGCACCGCCCACTACGACGACGTCGCCACCCGGATCGCCGCCGACCTCGGCCAGCAGGTCGCCGGCTTCACCGTCAACGCCGACGGCGGCGCCACCTTCACCTCCGCCCAGGTCCGCGCGGAGCTCGACGCCACCCCGCCCGGGGCCATCGTGATCGCCCACCTCAACCACCCGGCCGGCGGCACCGCCCCCGGCTTCGCCGCCGCCCTCCCGTCCCTCCTGGCCGCGGGCCGCCGCTTCGCCCGCCTGTCGGACGTCCTCCCGGGCTGAGCGGACGCACGTGGGGGCGGCCTGTGGCAGGCCGCCCCCACGTGGTGCGCTCGACGGGTCCGCGCTACCCCCGGACCTCCACGGTGACGCGGCGGTCCACCTGGTCGGGCGCCAGGTCGGCCGGGGGTGCGATCGCGCCGCCCGCGTAGCGGTTGTGCAGGGCGATCTCCGTACGGCCGGGGCCGTTCGCGCGGAAGACGAAGTAGTGGCGGCCGCCCGAACCGAACACGCCCACGTCGGACTTCTCGAGGAGGTGGAGGTTCCCGACGTACTCGTCGGCCGACGCCTGGACCGTGGCCGGGTCGGGGCCCGGCGTGGCCACCGTCCAGTGGTCGCCCCAGGCCGGGTGCTCGTCGATCTCGATCGAGAAGAGCTGACCGGGCGTGACGGTGAGCTGTCCCGAGGAGGCGGTGAACACCTTGCCGTGGTCCAGCTTGCCGCTCGTCAGCAGGTGGACGCCCACCGCGCCCGCCGCGAGGACGACGACCAGCGCGCCGGCCACCGTCAGCAGCAGCCGCCGGCGCGTCACGAGGCACCCGCCCGGTTGGTGACCCGCAGCGCCAGCACGGCCGCGACCGCGTCCAGCCAGCGGGCGACCAGCAGATCGTCCGACGGGTCCCGGACGACCATCGCGGCCGCCTCCAGCCACCCGCGGGCCGCCGCGGCCGCCGGGCCCGGCAGCGGCTCGGGCAGGGCCGCCGCGTAGCGGGTGCCGCCGGCCTTGACCACCTCGCCGAGGAAGACCACGGCGCGCGGCAGCACGCCCAGCCGGTCGGCGGTGATGGCCGCGGCCACCGCGCCGTCCCCGAACAGGGCCGAGCGGTGCGCCCCCTCCGACGGCAGGCCGAAGCGCAGCAGGATCTCGATGTCGAGCGCGGCCAGCTGGTCGTCGCTCATGGACTGCGGAGTGCTCACAGCGGCCTCACTTGGGGAGCTGGACGTGGTCGGCGATGGGCATGTTGCCACCGGCGGCGGCGCCCTCCATGTGGTTGTTGACGAAGTCGCTCTCGCTGACCCAGACGGTGTAGCCCCAGGGGTTGTAGATCTCCAACTGGTCGCCGCGGTGCCCGATGATCATCATCTGGTGGCCGTCCGCCCGGATCCAGGTGTCCTCCTTGACGCCCACCGGCACCGGCTTGCCCTGGTCCACCGCCGCCTCGACCTGCGCCAGGACGTTGCGGCGCTGTTCGGCGCCCTCCAGGTCCACGGTGTGGTACTCGGCGCCGGTGTGCTTGGCGATCTCGTCGTTCGCCATGTCCTTGGACTCGTAGTCGTACCTACCGCCCGCGATCCAGTTGTGCCACGTCCCCTCCGAGTCGTAGACCCGGTTCGTCTCCTTGTCCCAACGCTCCTTCGCGGCCTGCCCGTTGTCGTACTTCGGGTCGCCGGGGTGGCCGCCGGTGGTCAGTTGGAACGCGAACAGCGGGTCGACCATCGCCCGGGCGGTGACCGTGGAGGCGGCCACGCAGGTGGGGTGTTGGCCCTGGTCCCAGGCGACGCCCCCGTAACCGGTGCTCGCCTGCTCGGTCGACAGGGCGTTGAGCTGCACCGGGGATATCCGCTGGGCCAGCCAGTTCGGGTCGTCGCCGTGCTCGTGGATCTGCGCGCCGAAGGCCTTGACCTCCTCGTAGCCGTGCCCGGCGGCCAGCGCCTTCATCAGGTAGGCGCGCTCCTCGGGGGACTTCGCGCCGGCCAGCAGCTCGTCGAAGCGGGCCCGGTCCGCGTCGCTCATCTTGTCCATGAACTGGCCCGCCCGCGTCACGTCGTTGGCGGTGAGGATCTGGCCGGCCCGGTCGCTGCCCAGGAGGGAGGCGTCGACGAGGACCAGCTTGTCGGCCGCGCCCAGCCCCTTGTTCTTGAACTTGCCGGCCAGCGCCTTGCCCGCCAGCCCGTTCAGCTCGCGGGCCGCGGCGCGACCGGCCTCCTCGGCCTTCACGGCCGCGTCGTGCATCGACTTGATGCCGTCCTTGGCCTTGGCGTGCGCCGAGTGCATCTTGTCGTCGTCCCAGTGCACCGGATCGGGCGCGCCGGAGACGGTGATGTCGTGCAGCAGCTTCAGGGCCTCCCGCAGCGGGGCGTCGCCCTGGCCGTGCAGGGACTGCGCCTCCCGCAGGGCGCCCGCCAGCGCCTTGAGGTGGTCGTGGCCCTTGGCCAGGGTCTCCCGGCACCGCTGCAGGTCGTCGGCGGAGGCCCGGACCACCTCGACGGCCTTCTCGCCGACCTGGCCGGTCCAGGCCTCCGGGAGCCGCTCGGACGCGGTCCGGGCCACCTCCAGCTGGACCTGGTCGAGCTGACTGCCCGCGTTGTGGTAGGCGGCGGCCAGTTCGCCCAGCTTGCCGGGATCGCCCTTGGGCGCGTCCAGCTGCAGGGCGTCGTGCACCGCGTACTTGAGGTCGCCGGCGCCCCACATGCCGTGCGACTCGTCGATCGTCTTCTTGAGCCGCTCGACCTGGGCCCGGTGGCTGCCGGGGTCGATGCCGAGCGGGTGCGCGTCGTGGTCGGGCATCGGTCACCGCCCCTGGAGGTGCTGGGAGATCTTGCCGTCCACGCCGCTGTAGTTGGCGGAGGTCTTCCGGACCTTGTCGCCGAGGTCGTGCAGGGCGTCGGTGTTGACACCCAGCTCGTCCTGCCAGGCCGACCAGAAGGCCTTGGCCGCCTCGGGCGCGCCGTACGGCCCGAAGGTGTCCTCGCCGGACATGGTGAGCCGGCCCAGCGTGTCGCGGACGGTCCCCACGTCGTTGCCCGCGTTGGTCAGCTTGTCGGCGGCCGAGTCCAGCTTCTCCGGGTGGGCGGTGAAGCCCACCCCCGAGTCGTCGCTCATTCGTTCATCCCCCGTATCGTTCACGGCCCGTCAAAAGGCCGCCCGACAGCATAGCCGCAGTTCGGAGGGGTCTGACCGCTTCGGGACGGGGGAGTTCGGACGCTTCACCGCGCGCACACAGGAACGTCTCCGGACCGGCACCGGCCGGGTGGAACCGTACGGGCCGGGCGGGCTCTAGTGCCCCAGCAGGCGGGCGAAGTCGAGCCCCAGGGTGCCGAGTACGGGCAGTGCGCCGAGATCGGTGATCGCGCCGACCGGAATGCTGTAGCCCTGGTTCACCTCGCGCGGGGAGGCGGCGGTGGCGGTGCCGGTGCCGGCCAGGACGGCGGCGCCGAGGAGGGCGGTGGTGAGGGCGGCGCTGAGGGCGGTGCGAAGTGCGGGGTGCACGGGGCCTCCTGGGGTATGGGTGGTGCCCTGACAACGCGCCGGCGGTCGTGCGGTCACGTATCGTCCCGCCTTCGGCCGCTTTCGTAAAGCATCTTCACTTGTGTTCATGACAACACATCAAAGGTCTGGACCTCATTCGCCGGTCCGGCATAGCGTCCTTTCCGGGCGGGCCCATCAGGGCCGAACTCCAGTGCATCCCACGTGACTTGGCCGATGCCCGGAGTTCGCCGCGCGCCGGACGGCGCCCACGCCCACCGACAACCGGAGGGGAACCATGCGAGTCGTCAAGGACCTCAGGAGTCTCAGGAACCTCAGTAGCCGCAGGAGCGCCAGGATCCTGGCCGGCGCGCCGCTCGCCGCCGCCGCGCTGGTCGCACTGACGGCGGGCACGGCGAGCGCCGCGATACCCATCAACAAGCCGATGAGCGGCAAGGCCACCTACTACAACGACGCCGGCTTCGGTGCCTGCGGCACCCAGATCAACGCCGCCTCGCAGCTGCTGGTCGCCGTCCCGCACGCCTGGTGGACGGCCGCCAACCCGAACAACGACCCGCTCTGCAAGGGGATTTCGGTCAAGGTGACGTACCAGGGCAAGACCGTCACCGTCCCGGTCAAGGACAAGTGTCCGTCCTGCGACGCCACCCACCTCGACCTCAGCCAGCCCGCCTTCGCCCGGCTCGCCCCGCTCGACAAGGGCGTGATCAACGGTCTCACCTGGCAGTTCGTGAAGACCGGCTTCGCCGGCGAGACG
This sequence comes from Kitasatospora sp. NPDC127111, assembly GCF_042677465.1. Classification (NCBI taxonomy): domain Bacteria; kingdom Bacillati; phylum Actinomycetota; class Actinomycetes; order Kitasatosporales; family Streptomycetaceae; genus Kitasatospora; species Kitasatospora sp. NPDC127111. The sequence continues at coordinate 90,374 of NZ_JBHXTG010000018.1, read as the reverse complement.
ATCCCGCTCTCCGCTCCCGTCGAGGGCTCGACGGTCGGCTGACGCGGCCGCCCCGGACGCGCGACCCCGCGCGCGGGGGCGGCGACGGCGGGCGGCGACGGCGGGGGGGCGCCGGCGCCCCCACCCGCCGTCGCCGCCCGCGGCCCGTCGAACCTTCCTCGCCGCGGGCGAGCGCGAGCACCTCGTGGCCGGCGGCGACCAGCGCGCGGGTCGGCGGTCGGCCGATCACGCCGTTGGCACCGGCGAGCAGAACCCTCATCGTGCGCTCCAGGACTCGTTCGTTCGTCGAAGGACGGACGGAGGACGGACGGAGGACGGCGCGGCCCGCGCGGGCGTGACGGTGATCCGCGTCACGGCCTCGGGGCCTGACACTGTGCACGGGCGGCCCGCCCGTTCCTGGCAGCATGTCGGTGGTCCGGGCGCGGGGCCGGGCGTAGCGTCCGGGGGAAACGGGGAGATCATCGAGCGAAGGCAGGTTTCCCGTGGCACGCAACGGTGACGACACCCCGGCCGTCAACGGCGGTGTGTCGTTCTGGTACGCGGAGAGCGGGCTGCCCGAGCCCCGGGCGGCCCTGGCGGGCGACGCGGACGCCGACGTCTGCATCGTCGGTGGCGGGTACACCGGGCTCTGGACGGCGTACCACCTGAAGAAGGCCGACCCCGGGCTGCGGATCACCCTGCTGGAGCGCCGGTTCTGCGGGTACGGTGCCTCCGGGCGCAACGGCGGCTGGCTGTACAACGGCTTCGCCGGGCGGTCCGCCTTCGCCCGCCGCCACGGCCCCGGCCCGGCCGCCGCGATGCAGCGCGAGATGGACCGGGCGGTCGGCGAGGTCGCCGACACCGTCGCCGCCGAGGGCATCGACGCGGACCTCGTCCGCGGCGGCGTCCTGGAGGTCGCCCGCACCCCCGCCCAGCTGGCCCGGCTGCGGGAGTTCGCCGCGGCCGAGGCGGCCTACGGCCCGGACCGCGTCCAACTGCTCACGGCCCGGGAGACCGCCGACCGGATCCGGATCGCCGGCGCCCTCGGCGGCACCTGGACCTCGTACGGTGCGCGGATCCAGCCCGCCAAGCTGGCCCGCGGACTCGCGCGGGTGGTGGCCGGCCTCGGCGTGCGGATCCACGAACAGAGCGAGGTCACCGCCGTCCACCCGGCCGAACCGGGCCGGTCCCGCGCCCGCGCCGTCACCCCCCACGGCACGGTCACCGCCGACCACGTGCTGCGCGCCACCGAGGGCTTCACCGCCGGGCTGCGCGGCGAGCGGCGCACCTGGCTGCCGATGAACTCGGCGATGATCGCCACCGAGCCGCTGCCGCCGTCCTTCTGGGAACAGGCCGGCTGGGCGGGCCGCGAGGTGCTCGGCGACTTCGCGCACGCCTACATGTACGCGCAGCGCACCGCCGACGACCGGATCGCGCTCGGCGGGCGCGGCGTCCCCTACCGCTACGGCTCGCGCACCGACGCGGACGGCGGCACCCAGCCGGCCACCGTCCGCCAGCTCCGGGCGGTCCTCGACAGCTTCTTCCCCGGCGCGGCGGACGCCCGGATCGACCACGCCTGGGCGGGCGTGCTCGGCGTCCCGCGCGACTGGTGCGCCACGGTCGAACTCGACCGGCGGACCGGGCTCGGCTGGGCCGGCGGCTACGTCGGCAGCGGCGTCACCACCGCCAACCTGGCCGGCCGCACCCTCCGCGACCTCGTCCTCGGCCACGACACCGGACTCACCCGGCTGCCCTGGGTGGGCCACACCGTCCGCCGCTGGGAGCCGGAACCGCTGCGCTGGTTCGGCGTGCACGCCCTCTACGCCGCGTACCACGCCGCCGACCGCCAGGAGTCCACCGGCCGGCCCACCACCTCGCCGATCGCCCGCCTCGCGGACCTGGTCTCGGGGCGGAACTGAGGGGGTGGGGGTGGGGCGCTGGGCGGTGCGGGCCGGGACTGCGGTCCGCCCCTGAGCGGTCAGGTGCCGGTCGGGGCGGGTCGGGGCCGGTCCGGGCCGGTCAGGTGCCGGTCGGGGCCGGTCCGGGCCGGTCAGGTGCCGGTCAGGCGCCGGTCAGCGCCGCCGGTGCGCCGTCCGTCTCCCGGAGGGAGGCCGACAGCGCGCGGGCCTCGTGTTCGGTCATCCGGGAGGTGTCGTACGGCACGGCGTTGACCCAACGCTGGGTCAGCCGGGCGATCCGCTCGCCGTACCGCTCCGCGGTGATCAGGTCGCCGCGCGATCCGGCCCGCTCCGGCCCCTGGTCGGCGTGGCTCTGGCTCATCAGCCCCAGCCACGAGCCCAGCCGGTTCACGTCGTCGCGGCTGCCACCGCTCCAGTTGTTGCCCGGCATGTCGCCCACGCCGATCCACTGCATGCCCAGCTGCGCGGCGAAGACCGCCAACTGCTCCAGGACCGCCAGCTTGTCGCCGCTCTGCGAGGCGGACATGGTGAACCCTCCGGCCAGCTTGTCCTTCCACGCCTGCGTCGTGAACGGCGTGAACGCCGCCTCCATGAACGCCTTGAACACCGCCGACACGCTGCCCATCAGCGTCGGGCAGCCGAGGACGATCGCATCGGAGCGGTCGAGCAGCGCCAGCACCTCCGCGTCGTGCCAACGGCCCGCGACGACGTCCTCGGGCCGGACCTCGACGAGATGCACCCGGGCGCCCGGCACCCCCCGCGCCCCGTCGGCGAGGTGCTCGGCCAGGACCCGGGTGTGCCCGTGCACCGAGTGGTAGACCACCGTGACCGTGACCACCGGCGCATCCTGCTCGCGAACGACGTCCTTGACTGTCATGCCTGTTCACCACTTCCGATCGCGGGCCCCGGCTCGTTCCGGTCGTGGGGCCCTTGCTTGCCCAGCCATCACACCCCGGGCACGGCACGGCATCAACGCCGAACTCCGACACGCAGCGATCGGTCGCACCGATCGATCGCGTTAGCCTGGTCCGGTGGACAGGATGGAACTGGAAGCGTTCGTCGCGGTCGCGGAAGAGCTCCACTTCGGCCGCGCCGCCGCGCGGCTGCACCGGGGGCAACCCACCGTCAGCGACGCCGTCAGGCGGCTGGAGAGCACCCTCGGCGGGCGGCTGTTCCACCGCACCAGCCGCCGGGTGTCACTGACCGACCTCGGTGAGGCGCTGCTGCCCGACGCCCGCGACGCGCTGGCGCGGCTGCGCCGCTTCCAGCAGCGCGGACGCTCCCTGGCCGCCGGTGAGCGGACCCGCACCACCCTCGTCGTCGCCCACGCCGAATACACCGGCCACCAACTGCTGTTGCGGTGCCTGCCGCAACTGCGCGACCGGTTCCCCGATGTGACGATCGTTCCGGAGGCCATGCCGACCACGGCCCAGCTCACCGCGCTGCGGGCGGGGACGATCGGGCTGGGCATCGGCTGGGCGACCGACGACCTCACGGGCGTACGCGCGCGGCTGCTGTCCACCGAGAGGTTCGTCGCCCTCGTACCCGCGGCCCACCCCCTCGCCGGGCACACCGAGTTGAGCGCGTCCGAACTCTCCACCACGGGCCTGCTCACCTGGCCCCACCAGATCAACAGCGGTCTCTGCGACCGCCTCCTGTCCGCCTTCGAGATCGGCGGAGCCGACCTGCGCATCATCAGGACCGCCGACAGCGTGCACGCCATCGCCGCTCACGTCGCCGCGGGGACGGGCATCGGCATCACCGTCGCGTCCGCACTCGACCACCAGCCGCCCGGCCTGCGGACCATTCCCCTCGCCGGCCCCTCGACCACGGCGGACCAGGTCGTCCTCACCCCCGCCGAGCCGTCGGACACCGCCACGGCGCTGCGCGACCTGCTGCTGCGCGCCTCGGCGGAGGCGTCCGCCACCGGCCACTGACCGGGGGAAGGCTCGTGCCGGTGTGCCGGGGGCTGGGGACCGGGGGCCGGGGGCTGGGGGCGGGGATTGAGGGCTGGGGGCAGGGGGGTCGGGGTGTCAGGGCTTGGCCGGGGTGGGCGTGCCACGTCGCGGACCCGGACCCGAAGGGGCGGCGGTTCGGCGTCGTGCGCCCACGGGTCGTCACCGTCCGGGCGGTCCACCTCGCGGCCCTCGGTGCGGGGCACGACGCCCGGCAGGTCGTCCGCCGGGAAGGCCGCGACGATCGGCGTGAGCTCCGCGGACGGCACGTGCGCACCGCCGAACGGCAGCTCGGTGCGGCGCGGCACGGAGCCGGTCGAGCAGCGCAGCCGGCCGGCCTGCCTGTGGTGCCAGACGTAGCGGGTCGCCGCTCCGGAGTGGCCGGAGGCGTGCACCCGGGCGCGCGGGGCTTCGGCCGTTCGTTCGAAGGCGGCCGCCACTGCTGATGCCGTGAGCGGGCGCCGGTCCTCGTCGTCGGTGCAAGGGCCTGTCCGGCGAGATCGGCCGGACGGGCGCTGGGTCACCAGGTGTTGGTCTCGATCTCCTGCTGGGGCAGTCTGCCGGTCGGGCCGCGGCGGCGTCGCACCGGCCGGCGTCGGATCGGGCCGGTGCCGGATCGGCCGGCGGCGGGTCGGGGTCCGCCGACTGGGCCGGGTGGGGGCGGAGCGCGTGGGCCGGGCGGGGTGCTGTGGCCGGTCGTCCGGGCGCGCCCGCCGGCCGCGCGGCCCGCCGCCCCGCACGGTGGACCGGGGACCGGGGACCGAGGACCGGACGGCGGAGAGGCAGGGTCCATGCGCGGGCTGCGGTCGGCACGGATGGCGCGGGCGGCGCTGGTGGCGGTGGTGCTGGTCGGACTCGGCGTGCCGACCGCCCCGGCCGGGGCGGTGCGGCCGGGCTGGGCGGTCGCGGTGGTGGACCAGGTCTCGCGCCGCGTCCTCGTCCTGCGGAGCTCCGAGGAGCCGACGGCCCACCGGCACCCGGACCGGCTGCCGGTGGTGTGGTCCTGGAGCGCGGACCGGGCGCCGGACCTCGCCGACCTGGCCCCGGCCCGCACCTGGTCGATGCCGGACGAGGCGAAGAGCCGGACCAGGGCCGGCCGGCGCCACCTGCTCACCACCGCCTCCGGCGGACTGGCCGCCGTCGTCGACACCGCGACCGGCGGCGCCTACTGGGCCACCGACACCGGCCGCGCCGCCAACCCGCACAGCGTGGAGCTGCTCCCGGACGGGAACGTCGCCGTCGCGGCCAGCACCGGAGGCTGGGTCCGGCTCTACACCGCCTCGCAGGGCCCGCGCAGCACCGGGTACGCCGAGTACCGGCTGCCCGGCGCGCACGGCGTCCACTGGGACGGGCGCACCGGGCTGCTCTGGGCGGTGGGAGACGACCTGCTGACCGCCCTGCGGGTGGGCGGCACGCCGGCGGTGCCCGTCCTCACCGTCGTCCGCAGCGTCGCGCTGCCGGAGTCCGGCGGGCACGACCTGGCGCCGGTCCTGGCCGCGCCCGGCCGGTTCTGGGTGAGCACCGCCACCCACCTGTGGCAGTACGACCCGGCGGGCGGCCGGTTCACCCGGGTGCGGCTCGGCGGGGAGGCGGCCGAGCGCGACCTCAAGAGCGTCGGCGACGAGCCCGGCACCGGCCGGCTGCTCACCGCCGCCCCCGACCACGCCGGGGCCTGTTCCTGGTGCACCTCGGTGCTCACGCTCCACCGCCCGGGCGGCGTCCGCGTGTTGCCGGGCACGCAGGTGTACAAGGCGCGCTGGTGGCCGAGTTGGGGCGACACCCGCTGAACGTGGCGCGCGCCGGGGCGGTCGCCGGCGGGCCGCCGAGCGGTGCGGACGCCGTGCCGCCGAACGGTCCCGGCCGCGTGGCGGTGCCGCCACGCCGGGCGCATTCGGCTGATGCGGCAGATTTTATGCCCCGCCCAACTACTCCAATGGTGGGCAGTTTCCCGTCCGCCCGCGTAAACCGGCGAATGCCGTGGCCGGGCTGGGATAGCGTCCGTCGTACCGGGGGGTTACGCGATCCGCGTCCGAACCAGCTCCGGTGAATTCGAACGAATCAGACAATGCCGTACCATTTTCGGGAGAAAACCTTGCGCAATTGCCTTTCGGAAATCCGGCCCGACGCGGTGGACGATCTGCGGCTCGCGGTGGACTCGTTCACGGCGTTCCCGGCCCGGGGCGGGGCCGGCCTCGACGGCGTCGACGTCCGCGAGCGCCTGGCGGCGGTGGCCGAGCTGTGCCGCGCCGTCGACGGGGTGCTCGACAGCCTGGTCGTCCAGGCCGCCGCCGAAGCCGCCGAGGAGGGCTGGACCGCCGCCCGGATGGCCGCCGAACACGCCGTCTACTACGCCAGGTTGCAGCGGGCGCTGCTGCCCTCCGCGGCCGGCGGCCGGGGCGACGCCGGGCTGAAGAAGCAGTGAGCGCGCCGAACCCGAACGCGCATGTCCTGACCTGCCCCACCCGGTGGAGCGACGTCGACGAGAACGGGCACATCAACAACGTCCGGCTGGTCTCGTACGTCCAGGAGGGGATCTACGACCTGTTCCGCCACCACGCGGTCGCCGTCCGGGAATCCCTTTTCCCGTCCGGATTCATCATCGCCCGGCACGAGATCGATTACCTGGAGCAGCTCCACCACCGGCCGGAACCATTGCTGGTACGAGTGACCGTGGAACGGCTGGGCCGCAGTTCCGCCCACGTCGAGGTGAATGTCTGCCGCGATCCGCTCACCTATATGCGGGCGCGCACCGTGGTGGTCGCCCGCGACCGGGAATCCGGTCGTTCCCGCCGGCTCAGCCAGTCCGAGCGCCGGTTCCTGGAGTCGTTCGCGCCGGGCGGGGCCCCGGCCGAGCCGTTGCCCCCGGCGCCGCCGCAGCGGGTACCGGTGAAGGCCCCGCGCGCCGCCGTCCCGGCCCACCGCGTCCGCCGACGCTGCCGCGCCTCGGCGCACTGACGGAGGCGGTGGCGATGCCGGCACCGACGACGCTGCCGGCATCAGCGGTCCGACCACGAGCCCACGACACCCAGCCGCGATGACACCCAGCGGCGCCGCAACCCAGCCGCTTCGAGATCCAGTACGGACAGCAGAGGAGTCGGTCACGCCGCCGGCGGCAACGGAGCCGCCCAGGCCCACCGACACCGGGGCTCCGCCCGGCCCGGCGGAGCCCCACGGAGCCCGGTCGTCCCCCGGGCCCGCCTGACGGCTCCCGCCGGGCCGTGCGGGCCCCGACCCCGGCGCCGGAACGTCAGCGGTGGTCGTCGTCCACGGCGCCGGGGGCCAGCGCGGGAGCCGGGAAGACGTGGCGGGCCTCGGCTCCGGACCACCAGACGCCGATCGCGAACACGGCCGCCGCCTCCAGCAGCCCCGCCCGGTCCAGGCCGCCGCAGGGCAGCGGCGTACCGCCCGTGGAGGTGACGAGCTCCGCCACCAGCGCCGCGGCCGACGGATCGTCGGTGCAGAACGGGACGGCCAGCGGCGCGCCCTCGAACACCGGCTTCGGCAAGGTCCAGATGCTCTCGTGGCAGACGCCGAACACCTTCACCACCCGGGCCCCCGGCGCGGCCGCGGCGAGCCGGGCCGCACCGGAGTCCCGTCCGCCCGCCGTGCTCAGGACCGGGCCGCCCGGTCCGGGCACCATCGGCACCGTGCAGTCCAGCACCGTCCGCCCGGCCAGCTCCGCGGCCAGGCTCCCCACCAGCCCGGCCGCGACGTCGGCGGGCACGGCGACCAGGACGGCCTCACCGAACCCCGCCGCGTCCACCAGCGCACCGCTGCGCGCACCGCCGGCCGCCACCGCGGCCCGGGACGCCGCCCCGGGATCGCGGCCGCCCACCAGGACTTCGTGCCCGGCCCGCACCCAGGCCCCGCCGAGGGCGACGGCCATCGCCCCGCTGCCGAGAACGCCGATCCGCATCGTCTGCTCCCCATCAAGTCGTGCCACGTCGTGAACGGCGAAACCGCCGCAGCCAGGACGGTAGGCGGGCCGAAACACACCATCCGGTAGGCATCGGCACGGCAGGATTGACCCCGTGGAAGAGACCGACGGGATGGGCGGGGACGTGTTCGCGGCGGACTGCCGTGCCCGGATCGCCTTCGAGGTACTGGCCAACCGCTGGGACAGCGTGGTGGTCCACGTCCTCGGCGAACAGGGCCCGATGCGGCCGCGGGCGATGCTGGCCCGCATCGGCGGGATCAGCCCCAAGGTGCTCAACGAGGCCCTGCGGCGGCTGGAGTACAACGGCCTGGTCGAACGCCACCGCTACGCCGAGGCCCCGCCCCGCGTCGACTACACCCTCACCGAGGCCGGCACCGCCCTCCTCGACCCGATCCGCGCCCTCGGCTCCTGGGCCGCCACCCACGCCGACACCGTCCTCGCCGCCCAGGCCCGCTTCGACGGGGCGTAGCCCCCGGGCGCCCTAGGCTGACGCGCATGGAGATGCGGGGGCGGAGCTACCGCTACGTCGGGCCCACCGAGTTGAGGGAACTGGTGCGGCCGGACGGCGCGGGGTGGCGGGTGAGGTCGGCGGCGGACTTCCGGGCATGGGTGTCCGGGCGGACGGCGGAGGAACTGGCCGAGCCGTTCACGTTCGTCGTCGATCCCGCCGCGGTCCTGCGGCTCGCGGCGCGGCGCAGCGAGCACGCGGTGTGTGCCGGCGGCGGGGGTCAGCGGCAGAGCGCGGCCGCGCCGATCAGGCCCGCGTCGGTGCCGAGTTCGGCGCGGCGGACGTCGAGGCCGCGGATGTACGGCAGTGCGGCGTACCGGTCGAGGTGGCGGGCGAGCGGGTCGAACAGGAGCGGGCCGGCGGTGGCGACCCCGCCGCCGATCACCACCCGGTCGAGGTCGACCAGGGCGGCGGTGGCGGCGATGCCGGCGGCCAGCGCCTGGGCGGCCCGGTCGAAGGAGGCCAGCGCGACCGGGTGGCCGGCCAGCGCGTCGGCCGCGACGGCGCGGGCCGAGCGGTCCTCGCCGGTCGGCCGCCAGCCCTCGGCGAGCGCCCGCCGGGCGATGGCGGTGCCGCTGGCGATGCCCTCCAGGCAGCCGCGCGAGCCGCACGGACACGGGTCGCCGTCGAGGTCGACGGTGATGTGGCCGAGGTGGCCGGCGTTGCCGCTCGGGCCCGGCCGGACGCCGCCGTCCAGCACCAGCCCGGCGCCGACGCCGGTCGAGACGACCAGACAGAGCGCGTTGTCGGCGTCCCGGGCCGCGCCGCGCCAGTGCTCGGCGGCGGCCATCGCGACGCCGTCGCCGGCCAGTGCCACCGGCAGCCCGGGCTCGGCCACGGCGGGGTGGGCGGCGACCTCGGTGACCAGCGGGAACGCGCGCCAGCCGGGGATGTTGACCGGGCTGACGGTGCCCTGTCCGAGGTCCACCGGGCCGGCGCTGCCGATGCCGACGGCGGTCACCGCCGCCCACTCGGGCGCCGCGGCGAGGTGGTCCAGCACCCGGTGCACCACGGCCAGCACCGCCGTGCCGGACTCCTGGGCGGGGGTGGTGAGTTGGATCCGGTGGGAGAGCGCCCCGCGGTGGTCGACGAGCGCTCCGGCGATCTTCGTCCCGCCGATGTCGACGGCGGCGAACAGCGGGGCGGCGGTGGGCGAGGCGGTCATCGCGGGGGCGCTCCAGGACGAAGGGGCGGGACGGGTCCGTCGGCCCCGGCGGGAGGGGCCGACGGACAGCGTAGGGCGTGTCTGACGATTCCCGCCGGGCGCCCGGCTTGTCAGACCCGCCCAGCGTTCACGCCCCGGGCGTCAGCCGCAGGGTGACCAGCTCGAAGGGCCGCAGCGCGAGCGTCACCCCGGCGCCGTCCGCCGCGATCTCGCCGCGGGTGCCGTCCCAGGGGCGTTCCAGCAGGTCGCAGGGCACCGCCCCGGCCAGCGGGAACGAGGTGGTGAGCCGACCCCGGGCGCGGCCGCCGTTCGCCTCGTAGACGCGCACGACCAGGTCGCCGCTGCCGTCGTCGGCCAGCTTGACCGCGCTCACCACGATCGCGTCCTCGTCCAGCTCCACCAGCGGCCGGACCGCCTCCACGGAGCCGGTGACGGTGCGCTCGGGCAGGCTGATCAGGTAGCCCTCGCGGACGGCGTCGGGGATCCCGGCGCCCGGTACCAGGGCGTGCCGGAACCGGTGCGTGCCCTGGTCGGTGCGCGGGTCGGGGAAGCGCGGCGCGCGCAGCAGCGAGAACCGCACCGTGGTGGTGGTGCCGCCGTCGTCCTCGCGGACGGTCCGGGTGACGTCGTGGCCGTAGGTGGAGGCGGTGACCAGTGCGACGCCCCAGCCGGGCTCGTCCAGGTGCACGAAGCGGTGGTTGCAGGCCTCGAACTTGGCCGCGTCCCAGCTGGTGTTGGTGTGGGTGGGCCGGTACAGGTGGCCGAACTGGGTCTCGGCGGCGTACCGCTCGGTGTGCACGTCCAGCGGGAAGGCCGCCTTGAGGAACTTCTCGGTCTCGTGCCAGTCCACCTCGGTGTCGATGTCCAGCCGCTTCGCGCCCGCGCGCAGGGTGAGCGTCTGGACCACCGTGGACGAGCCGAAGGAGCGGGCCACCCGGACGGCGGCCGCGTCCGGTGCGTCGGCGGCCACGGTGACCGAGTCCGCCCCGGTCAGGTCGGTGACGGTGTTGCGGTAGAACTCGTCGACGTCCCAGGCGTCCCACATGTTCGGGAAGTCCGGGTGCAGCTGGAGCAGGTTGGCGCGGGCGCCGGGCGCGACCGTCTCCCGGCCGGTGGCGAGGTCGACCGCCGAGACCACCAGGCCGTCGCCGTCCACGGTCACCGAGAGCAGCCCGTTGGCCAGTACGAAGCCGCCCTCCGCCCGTGCGGTGACCGAGCAGCCGGCACCCGCGGGGCCGGTGCCGCCGGGCCCGGCCGCGCCGGCCGGCACCCCGGCCCGGGCGTGCGGCGCCGCGTTGAACACCAGCTCGCGCCCGCCCGCGGCGTCCCCGGCCAGCGCCCGCTGCGCCCGGCCGATCAGCGCCTCCAGCTCCGCGGCGAGCCCCGCGTAGGTGGCCTCCGCCTCGCGGTGCACCCAGGCGATCGACGACCCGGGCAGGATGTCGTGGAACTGGTGCAGCAGCACCGTCTTCCAGATCCGGTCCAACTCCTCGTACGGGTAGGGAAGTCCGGTGCGCAGCGCGGCGGTGGCGCACCACAGCTCGGCCTCGCGCAGCAGGTTCTCGCTGCGGCGGTTGCCCTGCTTGGTCCGCGCCTGGCTGGTCAGCGTGGCCCGGTGCAACTCCAGGTACAACTCGCCGACCCAGACCGGCGGTTGCGGATATTCGGCCTGCGCCTTGGCGAAGAACTCGGCGGGCCGCTCCCAGCGGACGGTGGCCGAGCCCTCCAAGTCCCGCAGCCGGGCGGCCTTGGCGACCATCTCGCGCGTCGTACCGCCGCCGCCGTCGCCCCAGCCGGTCGGCGCGATCGAGTGCCGGGCGACCCCCTTGTCCCTGAAGTTCCGTGCCGCGTGGGCGATCTCGCTGCCCTTCATGGAGCAGTTGTAGGTGTCCACGGGCGGGAAGTGGGTGAAGATCCGCGTCCCGTCGATGCCCTCCCAGAGGAAGGTGTGGTGCGGGAACTTGTTGACCTGGCTCCACGAGATCTTCTGCGTGAGCAGCCACTTGGAGCCCGCGTTGCGGATGATCTGCGGCAGCCCGCCGGTGAAGCCGAAGGTGTCCGGCAGCCAGGCCTCCTGGTTCTCGACCCCGAACTCCTCCAGGAAGAACCGCTTGCCGTGGACGAACTGCCGGGCCATCGCCTCCGAGGAGGGCATGTTGGTGTCCGACTCCACCCACATGCCGCCGGCCGGCACGAACCGCCCGTCCGCGACGGCCTTCTTGACCCGCGCGTACACCTCGGGCCGGTGCTCCTTGATCCAGGCGTACTGCTGCGCCTGGGACATGGTGTAGACGAAGTCCGGCTCGTCCTCCAGCAGCGCCGTCATGTTGGCGGTGGTCCGGGCGACCTTGCGGACGGTTTCGCGCAGCGGCCAGAGCCAGGCCGAGTCGATGTGCGCGTGGCCGACCGCGCTGATCCGGTGCGCGGACGGCACGGCGGGCGCGGCCAGCACCCCGGCGAGCCGGGCGCGGGCCGCGGCGGCGGTGCCGTTGACGTCCTGCAGGTCGATCGCGTCGAGCGCCCGCTCCACCGCGCGCAGCACCTCCCAGCGCCGGGCGCCCTCGACCGGCAGTTCGGCCATCAGCTCGCCGAGCACCTCCAGGTCCATCACCAGCTGCCAGACCGTCTCGTCGAAGACGGCGAGGTCCATCCGCGCCAGCTCGTACCGGGGCTCGGACCCGGCGGTCTCCTTGTCGCCCAGCTCGGTGGGCAGGAAGGGGTGGTAGTCGAGGATGACCGGGTTGGAGGCGGCCTCGACGTGCAGCTCGACCCGCTCGCCGCCGGCCGCCGGGGCGGCGATCCGCACCCACTGGTTCTGCGGGTTGAGGCCCTTCACCGGGGTGCCGTCCGGGCGGTAGACCAGGCCCTCGCACTGGAAGCCGGGCATGTTGGCGTCGAAGCCGAGGTCGAGCAGCGCCTCGACCGTCCGCCCGGCCCACTCCGCGGGAACGGTGCCGGTCACGGTGATCCAGCTGGTGCCCCAGGGCGCGCCCCAGGCGTCGCCGACCGCGATCGGGGTGCGCGGCGCGGCCAGGCCCTCGGCGACGGGGACGGGCTCGCCGGGCGCCGTCCAGACCGACACCTCCAGCGGGACGGACGCGGGGTGCACCGCCGGGCGGATGCGCTCGTCCAGGACGCGCTTGAGGCGGGACTCGACCAGAGTGCGGTCATCGTGCATGTCAGCAGGCTCCGTTGCGGTACTGAGGGGTGGGCGGAGTTGGCGGGCCGATCGGTCATGCGGTGGTCGTCAGCGTACGTCGTGCGGGTGGACCACCTCGGTGATCCCGCGGGCGGCCAGGTGGGCGGCGTCCCCGACGCGCTCGGCCAGGACGGTGGTCGGCCGGGCGCCGTCCTCGACGAGGCGCATGAACGCCTCGAAGACCGCGCCGCCGGGGCCGCAGACCGCGCGCTCGGGCGCGGTGACCTCGTCGCCGGTGGCGACCACCACGGCGGTGGTGCGCGCCCGCGGCGGCCGCCAGCCGGCCCGCACCTCCCGGACGGCGGCGGCGAGCCGGGCACCGGCCGGTTTCACCCGGCGGTCCGTGGTGAGCACGCCGAGGCCGTACTCCAGCTCGGGGAAGTCGGCCAGCGCGCGGTCCACGTCGTGCGAGCACCACCAGGTGACGCCCCAGAGGTCCGGGCAGTCCAGCACGGCGGCGACGGTGTCCGCGGTGAACCGGGCGGCGTCCTCGGCGGCGATGTGCGGGGCGGGCGCGCCGACCTCCTGCAGCCAGACCGGGCGGCGCGGGTCGTCCGCCCAGGCCTTGGCGAGCTCGACCAGGTACGCGGCGTGCTGCGCGGTGGCGGTGGCGTGCGCGCCGTAGCGCTGCGCGGTGCCGTTGAACACCCAGGAGTGCACGGCGGTGGCGGCGCCGATCCGGGCCGAGTGCCAGGGGGTGAAGGGGTGGTCGTCCAGGTACCAGGCGGCGTCGTAGGAGGCGTGCAGGTGGAGCCGGCCGGGCGCGCCCTGCTCACAGGCGGCGAGCATCCGGCGCAGCCAGGCGTCGACCTGCGCGGGGTCGGCCCGGTCCGGGTCGGGGTGCGGCTCGCCGGAGAACTGGTTGACCTCGTTGCCGACCGTCATGCCGAGGAAGTTGTCGCGCCCGTGCAGGGCCGCGGCCAGCGTGCGCAGGTAGGCGGCCTGGCCGTCCAGCACGTCCGGGTCGGTGAACATGTTCCGCCGGTGCCAGGTCCGCGTCCACGAGGGCTGGAAGTCGAAGCTCGACAGGTGGCCCTGGAGGCCGTCGACGGCGACGTCCAGCCCGCGCTCGCCGGCGGCGTCGACCAGGGCGGCGAGCTGCTCGACGGCGCGCGGGCGGATCAGGGTGCGGTTGGGCTGGAACACCGGCCACAGCGGGAAGACCCGGACGTGGTCCAGGCCGAGCCCGGCGATCGAGTCGAGGTCGGCGCGGACGGCGTCGAGGTCGAAGTCGAGCCAGTGGTGGAACCAGCCGGCGGTCGGGGTGTAGTTGACGCCGAAGCGGGGCGCCTCGGCGCGGGGGTCCTGAGCGGCGGTCATCGCGCGGTGCTTCCTCGGTGGGTGCGGCCGTCGCGCTGCGGCGACGGGACTGGGCGGGGCAGGACCGGTCAGCCCTTGACGGCTCCCTCCTCGACGCCCTTGAAGAAGAAGCGCTGGCAGACGGCGAACACCACGACGATCGGCAGGAAGGCGATCATCGTCCCGGCGGCGATCAGCCGGGGGTTGGCGCTGAAGGTGCCGTTGAGGTACTGGAGGCCGACGGTGAGGGTGTACTTCCGCGGGTCGGTGAGCACGATCAGCGGCCAGAGGAAGTCGTCCCAGGCGCCGATGAAGGTGAAGATGACGATCACGCTGAGCATGCCCCGCACGTTCGGCAGGCCGACGTGCCACAGGCGCTGCCAGACGTTGGCGCCGTCCACCAGGGCCGCCTGGTCCAGCTCGGGCGGCACGGCGGCGAAGGCGGTGCGCATCAGCAGCACGTTGAGCATCGCGAGCGCGCCGGGCAGGGCGACGCCGACCAGCGAGTCGGCCAGGCCGAGGCTGCGCACGGTCACGTACTGGGAGACGACGGTGGCCTCGCCGGGCAGGACCAGGGTGGCCAGGAAGAGGCCGAGGAGCAGCCTGGCGCCGCGGAAGCGCAGCTTGGCGAGGGCGTAGCCGGCCAGGGTGCAGCCGACCACGTTGCCGAGGATCGCGATCGCGGCGACGACCAGCGAGTTGGCGGCGTAGGTCCAGACCGGGATGGTGTCGGCGACCTTGGCGTAGTTCGAGAAGGTGAGCTGCTCCGGGAGGAACCGCGGGGTGCTGGTGTAGACGTCCTCGTCGGGGCCCTTGAGGGAGGTGGAGAGCTGCCAGAGGAAGGGCCCGAGGACCAGGAGCAGGACGAGCAGCAGGAGCAGGTAGCGCAGCGCGGCCCGGGCGGGGGTGGGGGTGTGGAGGCCGCGGGCGCGGCGGCGGTGCGGTGCGGTGGCCGGCGCCGGGGCGGCGGGCCCGGCCGGGGCGGCGGTCGGGGTCACGGGTCAGGCCGCCTTCCGGTTGAGCCGCGTCAGCAGCAGCATCGGGCCGAGGGTGATGACGAACAGCAGCAGGCTGAGCGCGGAGGCGTAGCCGAGGTGGCCGGTGAAGCCGCGGCCGTACATCTGGATCAGCATCACCACCGACATGTCCCGGCCGCCGGGGCCGCCGGTGCCGTTGGAGAGGACGTACAGCTCGGAGAAGACGCGCAGCGAGGAGACCGAGATCAGCACCGAGATCAGCAGCATGGCGGGCCGCACCCCGGGCAGGGTGACGTGCCAGAACCGGCGGACGGCGCCCGCCCCGTCGACGGCGGCGGCCTCGTGCAGGTCGCGGCCGACGTTGGCCAGCGCGGACAGGTAGATCACCATGTAGTAGCCGAGGCCCTTCCAGGTGGTCAGGGCGATCGCGCTGAGCAGCAGCAGCCAGCGGTCGGTGAGGAAGGGGACCGGCGAGTCGGCCAGCCCGGTCTGCCGGAGCACGCCGTTGACCAGCCCGCGGTCGTCCAGCACCCAGCCCCAGATCAGCGCCACCACGACGGCGGAGGCGACCACGGGGGTGTAGAAGGCGGTGCGGAAGAAGGCGATGCCGGGGATCCTCCGCTGGACCAGCAGGGCGAGCAGCAGCGGGAGGAAGGTCAGCAGCGGCAGGCAGAGCAGCAGGTAGATGACGCTGTTGAGCAGGGCGTCGGCCAACTGCTCGTCGTCGAGGATGCGTTCGTAGTTCGCGAGGCCGGTGAACCGTCCGCCGCCCAGCGGCTTGGCGTTGGTGAACGACAGGATCACCGTGTTGGCGGCCGGCCAGAGGTTGAAGACGGCCAGCCAGACGATCGCGGGCCCGGCGAGCAGCCAGGGGGTGAACCAACGCCGGTGCGTCATGCCGTTCGCCTTGCCTTCCTGGGGCGTGCGGTGCGGGTCGTCCGCGGCGGGCGGCGGCTGCCGGCGGCGGAGCCCCCGGGGTGGGCGCCGCCGCGCCACCGGTGCGGACCGGTCGGGTCGGCGTCAGCCCTTGAGCAGCTGGTTGCAGCGCTCGACCGCGGTGTCCAGGGCCTGCTTCGAGCTGGTGTCACCGCTGATCGCCAGGGCGATCTGCTGCTTGATGACGGTGCTCATCGCGTCGTCGACCTGGACGGGCTGGAGGATCTTCGCCTTGGCCAGCGAGGTGAAGGCGACCACCTTGGCGTCCCCGGCGTTGCTGCCGTCGCTCCTGCTGAAGAACGGGTCGTTCGCGGACGCCTTGGTGGAGGGGAAGATGCTGGTCAGGTGGGCGAACGCGGCCTGGTTCTCGGGGCTGGTGACCCAGCGGGCCAGGGCCACCGCGGCGGCCGGGTTCTTGCTGTTCCTCGGGATGGACAGGCCCTGCACGTAGAGCGGCGGAGTGCCCATCGCGGGGGAGGGGACGATCTTCGGGGCGAGGGTGGGGTTGTCGGTGGCGAGGCTGGTGATGAAGTTGGCGCCGCCGGTGGTCCAGGCGGCCGTGCCGGCGTTGAGCAGTTTGGAGTTGCCGGCGTAGGTGTCGGTCAGCACGTCCTTCGGGAGCAGTCCCTCCTTGAACGCGTCGCGGTACTTGTCGAGCAGGGCGGCGGCCTCGGGGGTGTTGAAGGTGAAGGACCTGCCGTCGTCGGCCATCACCTTGACGCCGGCGTTGACCAGGTCGCCGAGGCCGGGTTTGCGGCTCATCAGGTAGACCGAGCCGCCGGACTTCTCCTTGAACACCCGGGCCTGGGCGATGAGTTCGTCCAGGTCGGCGGGGAGCTTCTTCGGGTCCAGGCCGTTCTTGGCCAGCAGCTCCGCATTCCAGTAGTTGACGTCGGTGTTGAGGTACCAGGGGTAGCCGAAGGTGCCGTTCTGGCCGGCGAAGCGGTAGGCGTCGACGCCGCCGGCCACGTACTCGTCGGCGAGCTTCGGGTCGGCCTTGGCGACGTCGAGCAGCAGGTTCTGCTTGGCCAGCGGGAGGGCGAAGTCCGGCGGGAGGTTGACCACGTCCGGGAGGGTGCCGGCCGCGGCCTGGCTGAGCACCTTGTCCGAGTAGCCGTCGCCGGGCTGGTCGAGCCATTCGACCTCGACGCCCGGGTACTTGTGCTTGAAGCCGTCGATCACGCCCTGCACGTAGTCGGTGAACTTCGGTTTGAGCGCCCAGGTCTGGAGCGAGACCTTGCCCTTGACCTCGCCGGTGGCGGCCGCACTCGCCGCGGTGTCGTCGCTCTTGGCGTCGGAGCCGAGTCCGCAGCCGGTGAGCACGGTCGCGGCGACCGCGGCCGTCGTCAGTGACGCCCAGATTCTCCGCATGAGGGTCTCCCGGTCCAGGGGGATGGGGTGGGGGATGTGCCGTGCTGGGTTCTTCAGGCTGATGCTGTTGCACTAAACCGGTCTAGCTATGGCTGGGACTATGCTCCGGCCTAAACTTGGCTGTCAAGAGAGGAGTCGGGTGCTGTGGGCAGACCGACCATCGCCGACATCGCCCGCCAGGCAGGTGTCTCCAAGGGCGCGGTGTCCTTCGCGCTCAACGGGCGCCCCGGGGTGAGCGAGGCGACCAGGGCCCGGATCCTGCGGGTCGCCGAGGAGATGAACTGGCGGCCGCACAGCGCCGCCCGCGCCCTGGGCGGCGCCCGGGCCGACGCGGTCGGGCTGGTGATCGCCCGCCCGGCCCGCACCATCGGCGTGGAGCCGTTCTTCAGTCAGCTGCTCTCCGGCCTGCAGGGCGTGCTCTCCGCCCACTCGGTCGCGCTGCACCTGATGGTGGTCGAGGACACCGCCGCCGAGATCGGGGTCTACCGGCGGTGGGCCTCCGAGCACCGGGTCGACGGCTTCATCGTGGTCGACCTGCAGGTCCGCGACCCGCGGCTGGAGGTCCTGGAGGAACTCGCGCTGCCCGCCGTCGTGCTGGGCGGCCCGGGCAAGGGCGCCGGCCCGCTGCGGATCTGGGCCGACGACCGGGAGGCGATGCTCTCGATCGTCGACTACCTGGCCGCGATCGGCCACCGCCGGATCGCGCACCTGGCCGGACTGCCGCACTTCCAGCACACCCAGCGCCGGATCCGCGCGCTGCGCGACGCCTCCCGGCGGCTCGGGCTGGAGGAGGCGGTCTCGGTGCCCACCGACTTCAGCGACGCCGAGGGCGCGGCGGCCACCCGCACCCTGCTCTCCCGGCCCCGGCGGCCCACCGCCATCGTCTACGACTCCGACGTGATGGCGGTGGCCGGGCTCGGGGTGGCCGGCGAGATGGGCGTCGCGGTGCCCGGCGAACTCTCGATCGTCTCCTTCGACGACTCGGTGCTCGCCCGGATCGTCCACCCGCCGCTGACCGCGCTCAGCCGGGACACCTTCGCGCTGGGCGAGCAGGTCGCCCGGAGCCTGCTCGCGGTGATCGACGGGGCCGGGCCGGGCCGCGACCTGCAGATGCCGACGCCACGGCTGACGGTGCGCGAATCCACCTCGCCGCCGGCCGCCGGTTCAGCCGCCGGGGTGGCTGTTGCGCCGACCGTTGACAGCGGGTCTGAACCGGTTTAGCCTCGCAGCGCCGAGCGGGCCCCGCTCGGCGCGCCACCGCGGGCGGGCGCCGGCGAGCCGCCCGGGGCACCCGTCGTGGCGCCGCCAGGACGCGCCGGGGTCACGCGGGGCCGCGCCGCGCGCCCGGCCCACCCGCCCGGCTCACGCGTGCCGGGCGGCGTACGGCCGGCTCCGTCCGGCGACGCCCGGCAGCCGTACCCGCACCTGCACCCGCACCCGCACGCGTACTTCTCGCGGCGCACCGGCACCCGCGCCTGCCAGCACCGGCACCCGTACGTCCCTCCGTACGTCCGCCCGATTCGCACGCCCGCCCCGCCTCGCCCGCCCGCCCGCTCCGCTCCCGTACAGCGCCACGCCCGCGGGCACCCCGGGTCGTCCCCACCCCGGGCGGTCCCACCGTCCGGGCCGCCCCCACCCTCCTCCGCTCGATCGGAGCCACCGCATGTCACGACGCCTCCCGTACCTGCTGAGCGCCGCCCTCGGGGCCGCCGTCCTGGGCGCCGCCCCGGCCGCCCACGCCGGTGCCCCGGCCGCCCCCACGGCCGTGACCGCGGCCCCCGCCGCCCCCGCCGCCGCCCCGGGCACCCAGCCGTACGCCTCGTACTGGTACCCGAGCACCATCCTGAACTGGGACCCGGCCACCGACCCGGACGCCCGCTTCAACCGCTCCCGCGTCCCGCTCCAGCCCCGCACCAGCGACCCGGCACTCAAGGCCAACCCCAACGCCCGCGCCGGCGAGGGCAAGGTGGCCTCGCTGGTCTCCTTCGGGCCGACCTCCAACAACCCCTCCCAGGGCTCCGCCGACCCCGACTACTACGCCTTCGGCTACTGGCAGTACGTCGACAAGCTGGTCTTCTGGGGCGGCTCGGCCGGCGAGGGCCTGATCCTCGCGCCCAACCCGACCGTCATCGACGCCGCCCACCGCAACGGCGTCAAGGTGTACGGCACGGTCTTCTTCCCGCCCGCCGCCTACGGCGGCCAACTGCCGTGGGTCCGCGACTTCGTCCAGAAGTCCGGCAGCCGCTACCCCGTCGCCGACAAGCTGGTCCAGGCTGCCCAGTACTACGGCTTCGACGGCTGGTTCATCAACCAGGAGACCGGCGGCGGCGACACCGCACTCGCCACCGAACTCCGCACCCTGATGCAGTACACCAAGGCCCAGAGCGGCACCGAGTTCATGTGGTACGACGCCATGACCGAGTCCGGCTCGGTGAACTGGCAGAACGCGCTGACCTCCGTCAACGACTCCTTCCTGCAGGACGGCGCCAGGCGCACCGCGGACTCGATGTTCCTCAACTTCAACTGGAGCTCCGGCGGCCTGGATTCGTCCCGCGCGCTGGCCCGCGGCCTCGGCCGCAGCGAGTACGACCTCTACTCCGGCATCGACACCGAGGCCAACGGCTACAACACCGCCGTCGACTGGAACGCGCTGTTCCCGGCCGGCAAGCCGCACACCACCTCGCTCGGCCTCTACCGCCCCGAGTGGACCTGGAAGTCCGCCACCGACCGCGCCGACTTCTACGCCAAGGACGCCCGCTACTGGGTCGGCGCCAACAACGACCCCTCCGACACGACGACTCCGTCCAGCTGGAAGGGCCTCGCCGACCACATCGCGGAATCCTCGCCGATCACCGCCAAGCCCTTCGTCACCAACTTCTCCACCGGTCAGGGCGACTTCCACAACACGGCCGGCACCCGCACCGCCACCGGCGGCTGGAACAACCTCTCGCTCCAGGACGTCCCGCCCACCTACCGCTGGCTGGTCAGCTCCACCGGCAGCCGCCTCACCCCCTCCGTCGACTTCACCGACGCGTACGAGGGCGGCTCCTCGCTGCGCCTGAGCGGCAGGCTGGACGCCGCCAACACCATCCGGCTCTACCAGAGCAGACTGCCGGTCGCGCCGGACAGCAGGCTCTCGGTGGTGGTCAAGACCCCGGCCGCCGGGGCGACCGGCCTCAAGGCGGCGATCTCCTTCACCGACGCGCCGACCAGCTTCACCACGCTCGACCTGGGCGCCAACTCCGGTACCGGATGGGAGCGCCACACCCTCGACCTCGCCGCCTACGCCGGGCGCACCATCGCCCAGATCGGCCTGCAGGCCGACGGTTCCGACCCCGCCTACGACGTGAGGATCGGTCAGCTCGCCGTCTACGACGGCGCGGTGGACGCGCCGAGCGCCCCGAGCGGGCTGACCGTCCTCGGCGCGAGCGACGTCGTGGCCGGCTCCAGCCGGTCACTGCGGCTCTCCTGGACGGCGTCGACGAGCGGCAACGTCCACCACTACGAGCTGTACCGGCGCAACGCCGACGGCACCCGCGGCTACCTCGGCGCCACGCCGTCCGACGCGTACTTCGTGAACCGGCTGGACCGGGCGGGCGACGAGAACAGCACCGTGATCGAGGTGGAGGCGGTCTCCACCGAGTACGGCCGCTCCACGACCGCCACCACCACCGTCTCCTGGAGCACCACCCCGCCGGCCGGCACCAACCTGGCCCTGGGCCGCCCGGCCACCGCCTCCGGCCGGTGCAACGCCAACGAG
This sequence comes from Kitasatospora sp. NPDC127111, assembly GCF_042677465.1. NCBI lineage: Bacteria > Bacillati > Actinomycetota > Actinomycetes > Kitasatosporales > Streptomycetaceae > Kitasatospora > Kitasatospora sp. NPDC127111. Next base: position 69,369 of record NZ_JBHXTG010000018.1, on the reverse strand, counting down.
ACGGCGGCCAAGGCGGTCAACGGCACCGTCAACGGCGGCAACGGCGACAAGTGGTGCACGCTCACGACCAGCAAGTGGCTGGAGGTGGACCTCGGTTCGGTCAGGTCGCTGTCGAAGTTCGTGGTCAAGCACGCCTCGGCCGGCGGTGAGAGCTCCGGCTACAACACCCGCGACTTCTCCGTCCAGGTGCGCAACACGACCACGGACGCCTGGACCACCGTCGCCACCGTCACCGGCAACACCGCCGGGACCACCACGCACCCGGTGACCACCACCGCCCGCTACGTCCGCCTGGTCGTCACCAGGCCCACCCAGGGCACCGATCCCGCCGCCCGCATCTACGAGTTCGAGGCCTGGGGCGCGTAGCCCGCCGTTCCACGAGGAAGGACCCACCCCGTGCCGGTCACCATCACCGCCGTCGAGAGCACGGACCTCTTCACCGGCCCCGAGGACGCGCCGCGCCAACTGCTGCGCGTGACCCTCGACGGCCCGGCCACCCGGATCACCGTCACCGGCCCCGGGGTCCGCGGCGAGGCGGCCGGCACGGGGCCGGTCGAAGTCCCCCTGGAGATCAGCGCGGCCGCCGCTCCCGGGCAGCGGATCCCGGTCGAGGTGCACGCCGACGACGCCCGCGCCGAGGGCGTCGTCGAGGTCGCCGAGCCCGGCTGGACGATGTTCATGGTCTCGCACTTCCACTACGACCCGGTCTGGTGGAACACCCAGGCCGCCTACACCTCGCCGTGGGAGCTGCTCTCCGCCGACGCCACCACCCGGCCGCTCTGGGAGCGCAACGGCTTCGCCCTGGTCGACGCGCACCTGGACCTGGCGCTGCGCGACCCGGTGTACGCGTTCGTGCTCGCCGAGGTCGACTACCTGAAGCCCTACTTCGACCAGCACCCGGAGCGCCGCGAGGCGCTGCGGCTGCTGCTGGAACGCGGCCAGGTGGAACTCGTCGGCGGCACCTACAACGAGCCCAACACCAACCTCACCGGCGCCGAGACCACCATCCGCAACCTCGTCCACGGCATCGGCTACCAGCGCGACGTCCTCGGCGGCGACCCGCGGACCGCCTGGCAGCTCGACGTCTTCGGCCACGACCCGCAGTTCCCCGGCCACCTGGCCGGCGCCGGACTCACCGGCAGTGCCTGGGCGCGCGGCCCGTTCCACCAGTGGGGCCCGATCCAGAAGAACTTCCGCGAGGCCAAGGACGACGCCCGGGTGATGCAGTTCCCGAGCGAGTTCGAATGGATCGCGCCCTCCGGCGACGGCGTGCTCACCCACTACATGCCGCACCACTACTCGGCCGGATGGTGGATGGACTCCTCGCCCGACCTCGCCACCGCCGAGCATGCCGTCTACGCGCTGTACCGCAAGCTCAAGCCGGTCGGCGCGACGCGGAACCTGCTGCTGCCGGTGGGGACGGACTACACCCCGCCGAACAAGTGGGTCACCGCGATCCACCGGTCGTGGGCGTCCAAGTACCTGTGGCCGCGGTTCGTCTGCGGCACGCCGCGCGACTTCCTGGACGCCGTACGGGCCGAGCTGGCGGCGAGCGGCCGCCGGCCCAGCCCGCAGAGCCGGGACATGAACCCGGTCTACACCGGCAAGGACGTCTCCTACATCGACACCAAGCAGGCCCAGCGAGCGGCCGAGGTGGCCGCCGTGGACGCCGAGAAGCTGGCCACGCTGGCCGTGGTGCAGGGGCTCGGGCGGTACCCGGAGGCCGCGCTGGACAAGGTCTGGCGCCAACTCGCGTACGGCGCCCACCACGACGCGATCACCGGGTCCGAGTCCGACCAGGTGTACCTGGACCTGCTCGGCGGCTGGCGGGAGGCGTACGACCTGGCGTCCGACGTCCGCGACCGGGCGCTGGACGCGCTCGTGGGGCGGATCGACACCACCGGTCCGGGGGAGGCGGTGGTCGTCACCAACACGCTCTCCTTCGACCGGACCGACCTGGTCGCCGTCCGGCTGCCGCGGGGGCGGCGGTCGGTGCGGGTGCTGGACGACACCGGCGCGCCGGTGCCGAGCGCCGTCGACCGGGGGACGCTGCGGTTCCTGGCCGCCGGGGTGCCGGCGCTGGGCTGGCGGACCTGGCGGCTGGTGCCCGGTCCGGACCGCGACACCGCCTGGTCGGCCGCCGAGGGCCACACCATCGCCAACGCCCGCTACCGGGTGACCGCCGACCCGGCGCGCGGCGGCGGCCTGAGCTCCGTCCAGGACGTCTTGCACGGACGGGAGTTGATCCGGCCGGGGCTGGTCGGCAACGAGCTGCGGGTGTACGAGGAGTACCCGCAGCACCCCGACTTCGGCGAGGGCCCCTGGCACCTCGTCCCCAAGGGGCCGGTCCTCGGCTCCGGCGAGCGGCCGGCCGACGTCCGCCGCGAGACCGGTCCGCTCGGCGAACGGCTGGTGATCGGCGGCACGGTCGACGGCGTCCGCTACGAGCAGACCGTCACCCTGTGGCACGGCGTCGACCGCGTCGACTGCCGTACCCGGGTGGTCGACCACTCCGGCGCCGACCGGCTGCTGCGGCTGCGCTTCCCGGTCGACCTGCCCGGCGCGCTGCCCGTCAGCGAGGTCGCGGACGCGGTGGTCGGGCGCGGCTTCGCGATGCCCGACGTCGACTCCGCCGAGGCGCCCTGGACCCTCGACAACCCGGCCAACACCTGGTTCGGCCTGGGCTGCACGGCGCGGGTGGCGCTCACCGGGCTCGCGGGCGAGGCGCTGGGCGAACGGGCGCTGGGCGTGGCCGAGGTGGTCGTCCCCGATCTGGACGCCGCGGCCGACGCCCGGGCCCTGGTGGTCGCGCTGGCCCGGGTCGGCGTCACCGCCACCACCTCCGCCGCCGACTGGGCGCGCTACGGCTGGCTGGACGTGGACTCCAACCTGCCGGACTTCCGGATCGTCGTCGGCGGACCCGAAGTCAACGCTGTGGCCCGGGAGTTGATCGAGCGCTCGGGGGAGGAGTACGCGGCCGTCCTGAAGGACCGCGGTGCCGTCTGGGTGCCCGCGCTCACCCCGCTCGCCGAGGTGTGGCGGCCCGGCGCGGACCTGCGCGACCTGCGGGCGCTGCCGGCGCTGGTCGTCACCGACCCGGCCCCGCTGGTGGACGACCTCGCGGACGCCCGGATCACCGCCGTCTGCCCGGGCCCCGTCCATCCGTCGGAGCAACTCGCCGACCACACCGTCGGATTGCTCAGCTTCGGCCTGCCGGGATTCGCCGTCGACGCCACCGGCGCGCTGCACCTGTCGCTGATGCGCTCCTGCACCGGCTGGCCCTCCGGGGTCTGGATCGACCCGCCCCGGCGCACCCTGCCGGACGGCGCCTCCTTCCAACTCCAACACTGGACACACGAGTTCGGCTACGCGCTGGTCGGCGGCGCGGGCGACTGGCGGGCCCTCGGGCTGCCCGCGCGGGGCCAGGAGTTCACCCACCCGCTGTACGCCCGGCGCACCCCCGCCCAGCACGGCCCGCTGCCGGCCACCCTGTCCTGGCTGCGGGTCGAACCGCCGCGGGAGGTGCTGCTCGGCGCGCTCAAGCCGGCCGGGAACCCGATCGCGCGCGGCTCCGCCGCCCGGCCGGACGGCGGTGAACTCACCCTGCGGCTGGTCGAGTCCACCGGCCTCGGGCGGACCGCCGTCCTCGGCGGCGCGCTCGGGCTCACCGACCTGCGCCGCGCCGACCTGCTGGAACGGCCGCTCGGCCCGGCCGACCTCGACCTCGCCGGCTCGCAGATCGCCACCGTGCTCGCCCGGCCGGGCGAGGCCTCCGCCCCGGGCGGCCCCGTGCTCGGGGCGGTCGCCGAGGCGGCCCGGCCCGTCCACGCCCGCTACTGGCTGCACAACCGGGGCCCGGCGCCGCTCGGCTACCTCCCGGTGTCGGTCGGCACCTCGCCCGGCCTGCTGAGGACGGCGGGTGAGCCGGTCACGCTCTCCGTCGCCCTGTCGTCGCAGCTGCGGGACGCGGCGGTCGAGGGGACGGCGCTCGTGCTGCCGCCCGAGGGGTGGACGGCGAGCCTCGGCGCCCGCCCCTACCGGCTGGAGCCGGGCGGGCACCTGCGCTTCCCGGTCACGCTCACCCCGCCGGCCGGGGTCGAACCCGGGCTGTCCTTCGCCGCCGTCCGGATCGCGCACGACGGCCAGGAGATCGAGGACGTGGTCACCCTCGCCGTCGGCGACCTGCCCGGTTTGTTGCCCGTCCCCGGCGACGCCCCGGAGGACTGGACCGCCGCCCAGGGAACCACGTCCCCCGAGGGCCGGGACACCGGGCTCACCGTCACCGTCTCCGCGGAGACCCTGCGCGTCGCCCCCGGCGGCCGCACCACCCTCGGCCTCACCCTCACCAACCGCACCCGCGGCGAGATCCGCGGTGAGCTGCAGCTGGTCGCGCCCTGGGGCACCTGGGAGGCGATCGCCGCGCCGGTCCGCGGCTTCACCGTCCCCGCCGGCGAGTCCTCGGTCGTGGACTTCGAGATCACCGCCCCCGAATCCACCGACGCCGGCTCGTCCTGGGCCCTCGCCAAGGTCATGTGGTTCGGCCGCTGCCAGTACGCGCCCACCGTCGCCCTGGTGGTGGAGGCATGACCCTCGGCCTGCTCGACGGACACCCGCTCCCGCGGACGGCCCTGGACCGCCGCCTCGCCGCCCTGCGCACCGGCCCGCGCGCCGGCGCCCTGCCGCAGCCCGGCGGTTCGGAGGACCGCCAGCTGACGCGGTGGGTCGCCCAGGTGCTGCTGACGGAAGCCCTCTGCGAGGTGGTGGCCGCCGAACGCGGTCTGCCGGTCGCTCCGTCCGGTCCCGCCCGCCTCGACCAGCGGGCCGCCGTCGAGCTCGGCTCCATCACCGCCGCGGCCTACGAGGGCAGCCCGGCCGTCCGCGCCGTCTACGACGCCGTCACCGCCGACGTCGAACCGTCCGCCTCCGAAGTCGCCCACTACCGCGCCGCCATGACGCGCCCGCCCGAGGTCGTGTGGCAACTCGCCGTCCCCGACGGCGAGTTCGAGGCCGACCCCGACACCCTCCCACTGGCCCTCACCGAGGCCCTCCGCGCGGCCCCACCGGGGGAGTGGGTCACCGCCGGCCCCTGGAAGGCCGCCCTCCGCTCGTCCCGTACCGCCACCGACGCCACCGACGCCCCCGACCCCGTCCCGGCCCTCACGGAGGCCGCCCGCCGCGCCGCCTTCGTCCGCTGGCTGGACCACGAGCGCGCCCGCCGCCTCACCCTGGTCGAGGGCCTGGAACACCCCGGCGACCCCGCCCAGCCGGACAACCACCACCGGCACTGATCGGGCCCCGCCGGGGGTGCGAGCACCGGCCGGCGAGGCCCGGTCCGCTCCAGCCCCTCGGCGCCGGTCCCCGTTCGCCGACCCGTCCACCGAAACCTGTCCGGTGTCCCATAGTTGACCAGGTAGTGGATCTGCAGCGGGGAGAGGGAAAGCCGATGGATTTCGAGGACAGGGTTCCGTTCGTGGTCCGGCTGGAGGCCGAGGACCGGCAGGCGCTGTTCGCGTGCGGCGCTCCGCTCGTCTTCCCGGTCCGGCACGTACTGCTGCGAGAGCACGAGCCGTCGGCGCACGTCCTGATCCTGCTGTCGGGCTGGACGAAGGTGACCTCGGCGGCCGCCAACGGCTACGAGGCGCTGCTGGCCCTGCGCGGGCCCGGTGACATCGTCGGCGAGGGTGCGGCGTTGAGCGGCCGGCAGCGATCGGCCACGGTCACGGCACTCGGCCGGGTGGAGGCACTGGCCGTCGACGCGGACCGGTTCGGCGCCCTGCTCGACGAACGGCCCGCCATCTCCAGGAGACTGCTCGCGCTGACCGCCGACCGGATGCGCGACAGCGACCGGCGCCGGGTGCAGTACGCGGCGCTGAACGTCCAGGCGCGGTTGGCCCTCCTGCTGCTCGAACTGATCCGTACCCACGGCCAGGAGACGCCGGACGGGGTTCACCTGACGCCGGGGCTCACGCAGAGCGAGCTGGCCGGCTCGGTGGGCGCCTCGCGGGAGGCGGTGGCGCGGCTGCTGAAGGGGCTGCGCGACCGCGGGATCGTGCGCACCGAGCGGCGCGGTCTCGTGGTGATCCGGCCGGAGGCCCTGCGGATGATGGCCCGTCAGGGAAATCGCTGATCAGCCGTCGGACGCCTGTTCCCAAGTGTGCTCTGTGTACGTGGTCACATTGCGAGTGTGCTAGGTTCCGTCGCCTCACACTCCGTTCCCCTGACACCTTTTGGGTGTTCAGACGGGCCCGTGTGCGGCCCCGTGTTCCCAGTGGAAGGCAGCAAATTGCCCGAGCCTGTCAACCGGACCATCCTGCTCCTCGACATCGAGCGGTTCAGCCGCCGTGACGACGTCGTGCAGGCGGTCCTGCGGCGAACCCTCAAGTCGGTCGTGGACGAGACGCTGCTGGCCGCCGGGGTCGAGGTCACCCAGCAGTACCGCGAGGACCGCGGCGACGGTCTGATCGTGCTGCTCGGCGGCGAGGTGGCCAAGACGGCCGTCCTGCGGTCGCTCCTGACGGTCACGCCCGAACTCCTGCACGACCACAACCGCCTCGCCTCGCGCGGCGCGCAGATGCGGCTGCGGATGGTGCTGGCGGCCGGCGAGATCGCCCACGACCCGCAGGCCGGTACCGCGGGCGGGGTCGTCGGTCACGACCTCAACCAGTCCTTCCGGTTGCTCGACTCCGACGCCCTGCGTGCCGCCCTGGCGGAGCGGGCCGAGGACGAGTGCGTGCTGATGGTGAGCCCCGTGGTGTACGAGGGCGTCGTGCGGCACGGCCACCGAGGGGTCCGGCCCGAGCACTTCCGGCGGACCGAGGTCACGGTCAAGGACGGCGTCCTCGCCGGCTGGCTGCACCGCGGCGGCGGTGAGCGACCGGAGGTGCCCGGCGACGGCGAGGCGGAGGCGCCGGCCCCGCCAGGGCCGGCCGACGGAGTCCGGGCCGCGGCGGCGGGTCCCTCCGGCGGGCCGGCGGTGGCGCCCCCTCCGCCCCGGTCCGGGGGAGCGGAACGACCCGGGGCGGTGTTCCACTTCCACGGCGCGCCGGTCGTGCACGGGTCCCTCGTCGGCGGGGACCAGCACGGCGTGAGCGGCGGCCAGGTCACCGGGGACGTGGTCCTCGGCGGAACGCTCCGCGGGAACGCCCGCCAGGACGGCCCCGAGGCTGCCGGGAGCGCGTCGTGAACCCCGTCCACGGGCAGCCCGCCGCCCCCGCCGACAGCGCGGTTCCGTACCCCGACGGCGCCCCGGCGTCCGGCGGGCCGGCGGCGGGACCGCTGGCCGGACCGGACGATCCCGACGGCGGCGCCGAGGCCTCCGAGGAGCACGCCTGGGACTCGCGGCGCGACCTGTACCGGCACACCCCGGGCATCCTGCTCGGCCACTCCGCCCGCCTCGGCGGCTCGCTGGTCGGTGGTGACCAGCACGGGGTGAGCGGCGGGTACGTCACCGGCGACGTCATCCTCGGCGGCAGCAAGGTGGAGTACCACCTGGGCGCGGACGGCGAGGAACGGTCCGGTGAGATCCCCGCCGCCGAGGTGGAGGCGCTCGCCGCGCACTTCGTCCACCCGGCCGGCCCGCAGGACGAGCCGGCCGGTCCGGGGGACGCGTCCGCCGGTCCGGGGCACACCTCGGCCGGCCCGCAGGACGAGCCCGGTGACGGCACCCGTCGGCTGCTCGGAGCGGGCCCCGCCGAGGACGTCGGCCTCGACGCCTGGTCGCCCGGCAGCCCCTTCGGCACGGCCCTCGCCCAGCTGGAGGAACACCGCGTCGCCGTCATCTCCGGTCCGGCGACCACCGGCCGCCGCTCCGCCGCCCTGATGCTGCTGCGCACCGTCGGTTCCACCTCGTACCGGGCACTCGACCCGGCACTCCCGCCCGGCAGGCTGGCCGGGGAGCTGCGCGAGGGCTGCGGCCACCTGCTCGCCGACTTCGCCACCAGCCCCGAGCGGCCGCTGCGCGAGCACCATCTGCGCGGTCTGAGCGAGAAGTTGCGCGCGGTCGACGGTCACCTCGTCATCGTGGTCGGGCCGCACCCCGTGCTGCACGGCGGCATCGGGCACGTTCCCTGGCTGCCGCCCGAGCCGGGACGGCTGGTGCGCGGGCACCTGCGGGGACGGGACCTCGCCGGCCACGGGATCGAGGAGCTCCTCGACCTGCCCCAGGTCCGCTCCGTCCTCGGTCACCGGCGGCCGGTGGCCGAACTGGCCGTCTTCGCCGAGCGGATCGCCGAGTTCGCGCGCGGCACGCTCACCCTGCGGGACCTCGCCGGGTTCGGCCACTACGCGGCCGAGCAACAGGTGCGGGAGTGGTTCGACAGCGCCGAACAGTCCCTGCACGACAAGGCGTTCCTGATCGCACTGGCCGCCTTCGACGAGGCCCCGTACCCGCTCACGGCCGAGCTGGGCGACGTCCTCTTCGGGCTGCTGCAGCGGATCGAGGACCCGACGGAGCCGGCCCGCATCCCCGTCTTCGGTACGTCGAGCGCCCAGCGGGTCGAGCGGGCCCAGGCCGACCGGTACGAGGAGGCCGAGGAGACGGAGTGGGGCCCGGTGCTCCAGACGAAGATCCAGTTCCGTGACCGGCGGACCGCCCTCACGCTGCTCCGTGAGGTCTGGATCGGTCACCCGTCGGCCCGCCCGGCGCTGGTGACCTGGCTCCGCGGGCTGGCCGCCGACCCGCGTCCGCTGGTCCGGACCCGGGCCGCCTCGACGGCCGCCGTGCTGGCCCGGACCGACCTCCCGTCGGCCATGGCGCTCCTCGTGCGCCCGTGGGCCGCGGACCGGCGGTTCCGCGCCCGGCTCGCCGCCGCCAACGCCCTGGCCCTGGCCCACCACCTGGACACCCCGCACGTGCCCCGGATCCTGCGGGACTGGTGCACCGCCGACGACCACCGGCTGCGCCGGACCGCCGTCCGCACCTACGCCCTGGTCGGGGACTCCTTCCCGGGCGAGGCCGTGAGCGCCCTGGTGGCCGCGGTCCGGAAGATGGAGAAGCGCGGGAAGCCGACGCCCGGGTGGCCCGAGGAGCTGGACGAGCTCGCGGAGTCCGCCGCGGCCCTGCTGCTCGCCGCCGGGCAGGACGCCCCCGGCCGGTTCGGCACCGGCTCGGAGGGTACCGGTTCGGACACCGTCCGGGTGGACGGCGGTGGGGTGGACGGCGGTGGGGTGGACAGGCCCGGTGCGGTGCCGGTATCGGCCGCCGCGGCCGACACCGCCGTCGGACTCTGGCCGGCACTGCTGCCGCTGCCGCCGCGAGGCCTGCGCCGGGACTTCGTCCTGCGCACGATGGTCTACGCGTGCGGCCCCGCCGACGGCGAACCCGGCACCGGGCGTCCGCTGCTCCTCGACCACTTCGCCCGGGCCGAGCGCGCACCCGGAACCGCGGGCGCCCTCCTGCGGCAGTCGCTCGCCGCCCTCTGGCGTGCCGTCCTGAACGACCCGACGTGCTCGGCCTCCGGGCTGGTCGCCCTGCGCACGTGGGTCACGGCCGCGGACGCCGACCCGGACGCCGAACAGGCCCTCGCGGACCTGCTGCCGATGCTGGCCGTCTCGGTCGAGGACACCAAGCGACTCGCCTACCTGCTGGAGAACCTGCGCGGCGGACCGTCCGATCCGGCGCCGCCGGCGGTGGCCCTCCGGCTGCGCGCGACCCTGCCCGGCCCCGCCCCGGCGGCGGGGGCGGCGTCCGCCCCGCGGCCCGCGCAGGTCCCGACACCGCAGCGCTAGCCGCCGACCCCTACCGCCGTTCCACCCACGCCCCGGCCCGGAGCCCGACCAGGTCACCGGGCCGGCGGTGCCCTGCCCCCTCCGCGACGCGGCGCGTGCCTCTCACCGCCCGCCCGCCGTCCGGACCGTCCGATGGAGAGCAACACCATGATGAGCCAGCCACCGCAGTGGCAGCAGAACGCGAATCGCGGCACGCAGCTGGTCGACCCGGTCGTGACGATCCAGGAGTTGTCCCGCTTCAAGCCGCTGCGCACCACCCGCATCGACTACGCCCTGGTGTTCACGACCGCGCAGGGAGGCCTGGACACCTTCCTCCCACCCCGCCGCCCCAGCCGCACCGAACTGGCCACCAAGCGGTGGACGAGCGTGTACGAGCTGGACATGGGCCTGCACGAGGTGGCCGCCGTCGTCGAACTCCCCAGCAGCAACGAGGCCTTCCTCTTCGACGTGCTGCTGAACTTCAGCTGGCAGGTCGCGGACCCGGCCGCCTTCGTCGCCAGCGGTGAGCGGGACGTGCCGGCGATGGTGCAGCGGATCTGCGACACCCTGATGCGACCGGTGCTGCGCGGGTACGCGATGGAGGACAGCGCCGTCGCCGAGAAGGCGGTGCAGGAGCTGCTCGCGGCGTCCGGCCCGCTCGGTGCGGCGGCCGGACTGCACGTGCGCTGCACCGTCCAGATCCGCCGGGACGAGGCCGCGTTGAACCACGCGCGGGAGCTGCGCGAGCTCGAGTACGCGCGGCAGAAGCTCGACCCGCAGCACGAACTGCGGATGCGGGAGGACGAGTTGGCCGCCGAACGGGCACTCGCCCAAGGGCGCCACCAGCACTGGATCGCGTCGCAGAACCAGGACCTCGGCCACGAACGGCAGCTGGCCCGCGGTCGGCAGGAGCTGGAGCTGCAGGAGATCGAGGTGAAGAAGATCGAGTACTACGCGTACTGGCTGGAGCGCGGCGGGCCGGGGGCGATGGCGTTCCAGCTGGCCCGCCACCCGGAGGACGCGCGGCTGATCATGGAGAACCTCCGTGAGGACCAACTCCGCGCCATGCAGAACCAGTTGCAGGTCGCGATGCAGGCGCTCGGCGGCGGCCCCGGCGGGCTGGAGGAGCACCAGCTGGACGAGCCGCGGCGGTTGGCGGCCAACGTGATCCGCGAGGTCCTGAGCGCGAAGCTCGCCCCGGCGGCCGCGGTCGACCGGCCCGAGGTGGAGGGCACGCCCCACCGGGCGCACGCCGCCGCCGACGGCGCGGACTTCCCGCTCCTGCCGCCGCAGCCCGCTTCCCCCGCCGCCGAGGCCGATCCGGGCACCGGGGGCGGAGGGGCGGAGTCCGCGGACGCCGGACCCGTGTTCGGCTACCGCGTGCCCAACCCGCCGACCGCCCCGTGACGGCCGTGGATCCGGAGCCGGTCGTGACGCCGGCGGCCGTGGGGCCGGGGCCGGTCGTGACGCCGGTGGCCGTGGGGTCGGCGCCGGTCGTGACGCCGGTGGCCGTGGGGCCGGGGCCGGTCGTGACGCCGGTGGGGCCGGGGCCGGACTCGTCGGCCACCGCCCGGGCCGGTGCCACCCGCACGGCCGAGCGGCTCCTCGCCGACCTCCGCCAGGAGACGGCCCGGGCGGACACCAAGGGCTCCGTGCTGGTGGGTGCCCAGGGGATGGCCGCAGCGGCCTTCGTGGGTGTCCTCACCGCGCGCGGCTGGGACCCGGCTGACCTGGCACCCACCGGACGCCTGCTCTGGTGGGCGGGGGTGGGGTGCTTCCTGGGCTCGATGGGCGCCCTGCTCATGGCGGTGATGCCGCGCTACCGGACTCGCGTCTGGCGGCCCGGCATGCCCCTCACCCACTTCGCCGACATCCGCAGCGCGGCCGGCCAGGGTACGGCGGCACTGGAGCAGGCCCTCCACGAAACCGACCGGGCGCCGCTCGCCGCCGCCCTTTCCGCGCTCGCCGAGAACAGCCGGATCGTCGCGGGCAAGTACCGGTGGCTGCGGACGGGCATGGCCTCCTTCACGGCCGCCCTGGTCCTGCTGCCGGCCGCACTCCTCGCCGGCTGATGCCGCCCGCCCGTCCGTGGCATTCCCTCATCCGATCGCTCCGCAACAGAGGTGCCCGTCATGCCCGTCCGCGAGCCGTACCCGCCCCAGCCGCCGAGTGGGGACCACGAGCCGCCGCCCGCGTATCCCGGCGAGCCGGCGTCGCCCCCGGGGGACCTTGCCCCGGCCTATCCGGGCGACTCCGCCCCGGCGTATCCGGGTGACCCTGCCCCGGCCTACCCGGGCGACTCCGCCCCGGCGTATCCCGGCGACGCTGCGCCGGGCCAGCCCGGCCGCCCGATCCCGGCGTATCCCGACGAGCCGCCGGCGTACCCGGGTGGACCGGTGTCGTCGTGGCCGGAGGGTGCGCCGCCGGCGTACCCGGGTGGACCGGAGCCGGCGGCAGAGCCGGGACCGCCGGTGGCCGTCCCGCCGCCGCTGCCGCTTCCGCCGCCGCGACCGATGACCGAGCCGCCGCCGTACCCCGCGCCGCCCGCGGTGACCGCTTCGGGGGCCGTCCCGGAGGGCGCCCCGCCCGCGCACTCCGGGCCGGTACCCGTGCTGCCGGTCCCGCCGCCGCAGGCCGGTCCGCCTCCGCAGCCCGGTCGGGCTGCCCCTGCGGAGCCGTCGCCGCCGCCGGTCCCGGCCGCCCCGGAGCCGCCCCTGCTCCCGCCGGATCCGCCCCGACTGCCGCCCGGGCGAGCGGAGGTACCTTCCCACCAGGACGACCTGGTCCTGCAGTCGGGCCGCAAGCACCTCAAGGCGCGTCAACGGGGTGCGGACGGAGCCGCCGTCCTGCAGCTCGTGGTCACCCTGCCGACGGCGCTGATGAGCCTCGGCGTGGTGGCGGTGGGCGGTTCGGTGGTCAACTCCGTGGTCGGGGCCGTCGTCACGGTGCTCTGGGTACTGTCAGGTGCCCTGGTGTTCCACCGCCCCACGGAAGCGGCGATCGCGCGCCGCCTCCTGGGCATGCGACGCCCCGGACCCGCGGAGGCCGGGCGCCTGGCCGAGGTGTGGGAGGAGGTGGCACGTCGCGCGGGTGTCCGGCCGGGGACCTACGAGCTGTGGATCCAGGAGCGGGAGGAGCTCAACGCCACTGCGACGGCAGGTCACATCGTCGCCGTCACCCGGCACGCGCTGGACCGTCTCCCCAACTCCCAACTGGCCGCGATCCTCGCGCACGAACTGGGCCACCACGTGGGCGGCCACACGTGGGCCGGCCTGCTGGCGGACTGGTACGCCCTCCCGGCCCGGACGGTCCGGCGGTGGACGGTGATCGTCCTCGCCCGACTCGTGAGCTCGTCCGACAAGCGGATCGCCGGCTGCGGCGGTTGCCTGACCCTGGTGGTCGTGGCCTTCTTCCTGGCGGTCGCCGCCGATCTGTGGTGGCTCCTGCTCCCGGCCGCGCTCGCCCCTCTCCTGGTCGCCTGGCTCCACCGCCGCGCCGAATACCGTGCGGACGACTACGCGGTCGGTCTCGGCTTCCACGCCGAGCTGACGGAGGTGCTCGCCGAGGAGCACCGCGCGCGGACCCTCCCCTCCCCTCCTCCGCCGCCCCCGTACGACGGTGCCCCGCAGCCCCCGTCCCCGCCGTCGGCGTCGCGGGCGACGTCCGCCCATGCCGACGTGAAGGCCAGGCTCGACCGTCTCGTGACGGATGCCCGGGTGACCGCCGGATAGCCGTCCCGCGGAGCCCGCCGAGCGGTGCGCTCGGCGGGCCGGGTTCGAGGTGGTCGTGTGCTCGGGTGAGGCCCGGGCGCTACGGGCGGGGGCCGAGGGTGACCTGGAAGCCGAGGCTGCCCATCATCGTGTAGTCGCCGTAGAGGTCGCAGCGGCCGGAGACGAGGATGCCGTTCGGGCAGGCGAGGACCTTCGGCGGCTGGATGCCGTAGCCACGGCGGCGGTCGGCGGCGGGCGTGCCGGGGGAGAGGATGCCGGCGGCCCCCGGGAAGAGGATGGCGGTGCCGTCGGTCCGGTCGCCGTAGGGCGGGGGGAGCGGGGTGCCGGTGTCGTCCTCGGGGACGAAGAACAGGATCCGGAACGAACCACTGGTCTCGTGGCCGAGGCGGAGGTCGAAGGCGGCGTCCCCGGTGACGACGTCGCCGAGCACCTTCACGCCGGAGAAGGAGAGCGGCAGTGAGGTGGGGTCGCCGGATTCGTCGATCTCGGCCATGAGGCGGTGCAGGGCCGGGGCGGTGCCGGACGAGGAGTACTCCCTCAGTGAGATGAGCGCGTCGTCCTGGGCCGGTACTACCTGCTCGTCATCCATGGCGTCTCCTCCGGAACCGCCCTCCCGGTGCGCGGAGGGCCGACGAGGGTCACGGATGCCCGCGGCGGGCGCTCGGGGCACCGGGAGCGGACGGGTGTCCCCCGAACGGCTGCCGACGGGGACCGGGACGGGCCATCGGGGGCCGGTGCCTGGTGCGGCGTCAAGATCCGCTTTCGAACGGGCATCCGGGCCCTCTCGCGCGCTGACCCTTCCTTGTCCGGAGTGTGGTTGAAATGTGATCTATTTCTGCGCGAGCGGTGAGCAGCCGGTGATCTGATGGGCCAATGACCTACGCGTACCCGCCGCCGGCAGCCGCTCCGACCCGCCCGTGGTGGCGTCGACCTGCGACGATCGTCCTCGCCCTGCTCTTCCTGCCGCCGGTCGGCCTGGTCCTGGTGTGGACCTCGCTCTGGCAGCGGCCGGTGAAGGTGGCCGTCAGTGTGATCGGCGGGATCTACTGCCTGATCTGGTTCGGCGCGGTGCTCACGGACCCGAAGCCCGACCGCACCGAGCTCGTCCAGCCGGCCGCGGCCGCCACCTCGTCCGCCGCCGCGGCGCCGGCCCCCGCGGCGCGGACCGCGACCCCGACGGCCGCGCCCACCCCGACGGCGACGCCCACCCCGACGCCCACCCCGACGGCGACGCCCACACAGGCGCCCCCGCAGGCGGCGGCCCCCGCGCCCGCGCCGGCCGGCACGCCGACCGCGTACTACCCGAACTGCACGGCGGCCCGCGCGGCCGGGGTGGCCCCGCTGCACCGGGGTGACCCCGGGTACCGCCCGGACCTGGATGCCGACGGGGACGGCGTCGCCTGCGAGCCCTACGCCGGCACCTCCGGCGGCGGTTCCTCCTCCGGCGGCAGTGCCTCGGGAGGCTCGGTGAGCGGTGGCTCCACCAGCGGCGGTTCGTCGTCCAGCGGCGGTTCGTCCACCAGTGGCGGTTCGTCCACCGGCGGTGGCGGAGCGGCTCCGTACTACGCCAACTGCGCCGCCGCCCGCGCCGCCGGCGCGGCTCCGCTCCACCGCGGCGACGCGGGGTACCGTGCGGGGCTCGACCGCGACAACGACGGCGTGGCCTGCGAGTGACCGCCGCCGCGGAGTGACGGGGTGCCGTCCGAAGGTCGGGCGGCACCCCCGCGGTGTCCGCCTCCGGTGGGAGGCCGCGGCCCTAACGGGAGTGCAGGGTGGACGGGGTGACGGTCCGCAGGAAGGGCACCACCGTCGCCGCGGTGACCACCGCGAAGACCCCGAAGGCCGCCCGCAGGCCGACGAGTTCGGCCAGCAGGCCGACCAGGGCCGCGCCCAGCGGCATGGCGCCGAAGGTGAAGAGCCGGGCCGCCGCGCCGTAGCGGCCGAGCATCTCGTCGGGGACCACCCGTTGAGTGAGGGTGCGGGCGTTGACCGACCAGAGCGTGCCGCCCATGCCGCCGAGGAAGGCGCCGGCCGCCACGGCCCAGACGCTGGTGGTCAGGGCGGGAAGCGCCACCATCGCGGTGGTGCCGACGAGGTCGGCGAACATCGCCCAGCGGACGCCGAGCAGCCGGTTCACCGAGGTCACGGTCACCGTCCCGGCCAGCCCGCCGATTCCCAGTGCGCTGAGCACGATGCCGTACTGCTGCGGCCCGAGCGCCATGGCCTGCCGGGCGTAGAGCGGCATCAGCGCGAGCCAGGCGCCCCAGACGCCGGCGAGCACCGCGACGATCAGCGACAGCGTGCGCAGCACCGCGTCCCGCCAGAGGAACCGCAGGCCCTCGGCGATCCGGCCGGTGACCGAGGCGGGGGCCGCAGCCGGGGCGGACCCGGCCGACCCGGCCGACCTGACGGATCCGGCCGACCCGGCTGAACCGACGGATCCGGCTGGCCCGGCCGACCCGGCTGACCCGGTGGGCGCGGTGGGCCGGAAGCGGCCCACCAGCAGGAGCAGGGAGAGGGCCGCCGCGGCGTAGCAGGCGCTGGTCACCCCGAGTGCCAGGCCGGTCCCGGCGGCCAGCAGCAATCCGCCGACGAAGGGTCCGGCGAACTCCTGTCCGACGGTCTCGGCCCCCACCATCCAGGCGTTGACCCGCTCCCGCCCGGCCGGCGGCACCGCGGCCGGGACGAGGGCGGCCGCGGAGGTGAGGGCCAGCACGTCGGCGGTGCCGAGGACCCCTCCGGCCGCCAGGAGCGGCCCGAGCGTGAGGCCGCCGGTGGCGGCGGAGACGGTGAGCCAGGCCATGGCCGCCAGTCGCACCCCGTTCGCGGCCCAGAGCAGCCGCCGCCGGTCGAAGCGGTCGACCAGCACGCCGATGTGCAGGGCGGTCAGCAGCCAGGGCAGCGTCAGGGTGAGGGAAGCGGCGGTGACCTGGGCGGGGGAGTCGGTGAGCCGGGCCGCGATCAGCGGCAGGGCCGTCTTCAGCACGCCGTCGGCGAGGTTGGTGGCGGCGGTGAAGCCGACCAGGACGGCGGCGTTGCGGCGGGGAGGGTCCGGCTGGTCGCTTCCGTCGGTCGTCGTCCGCTCGCGTGCCACCGTGACCATGGCCTGCCACCCCTAACCGTCTAACGCTTTGACTGGTGAGATCACGATGGCATGCGGGTCGCGAGTCGGCAACCGGTAAAACGCTTGGCCGGTAGAATGGCCGGAGCCGACAGGGAGGTGCCCGTCATGCTGGAGCCGCCGGCCGCAGCCGTCCTGGTGGAGGCGTTCGCCAACACCGTCGACGTGGAGTTGGCGAGCGACGAGATCGCCGATCCGGAGGGGCTGGCCGCCTGGTTGACGGGCCGTGGACTGCTCGCCGCGCCGGACGAGCCCCCCGGCGGTACCCCGGACGAGGCCCCCGGCGAGGCCCCCGACGAGACCGCTGGAAAGCGCCCCGGCCGGGCCCCCGGCGGGATCCCGGCCCGGATCCCCGCCGAAGTCCACGCGGGCTACCTGGCCCTGCGGGCCGGCATCCGCGAGGAGCTGGGCGCCCACGTCGGTGACACCCCCGATCCGGAGCTGCTGGCCGCCGCCGACCGCGTCCTCGCCGGGCACCCGGTGCTGATCACGGCGGGCGGCGCCCTGGTCCCGGCGCCGGGGCTGTCCCCGGAGCGCGGTCCGCTGGCCGCCCTGGCGATCGCCTGGAGCGGACTGGTCGCGACCGGTGACGCCGCCCGCCTCAAGCGTTGCGCGGAGCACACCTGCGGCTGGGCGTTCTGGGACATGTCGAAGAACCGCAGTCGCCGCTGGTGCTCGATGAGGGTGTGCGGCAACCGCAACAAGTCCCGCTCCTACGCCTCCCGGCAGCGCGGGCCCGCGTAGTTCGGCGTGGCCGGCGGTCGAGACCGGCAAGCGCGGGCCGGCCCCGCACGAGGTCAGGATCAGCGACTGGCACGGAGGCCCGACGGGCGGGTCGACGCGGGACGCTCGGCCGGGAACCCCGACCGAGCGTCCGTCCGCGCGCTGACGGGTCCTACGGGATGTTGACGACGTGATGACCGTGAACCGCCGAAGGTCCTTGAGCAGTCCCGATCATCGGACGGTCACTCCGGGCTCCGCCCGGTTACGCCGGTCGGAGCACCGCCGGTGCCGGGCCGTCCGGGCGGACGGTGATGCTGTACGCGGCACCGGCCGGGGTGCTCAGGAACCGCGGGCGGTACGCGGGCAGTAGGAGTTCGAGCAGCGCCGTGGTCTCGCGGACGGCGAACTGGGTGCCCAGGCAGGCGCGGGCGCCCAGACCGAAGGGGTAGTAGGCGCCGAGCTGGGCCGGGCGGGCGCCGGGGGTGGTGAAGCGGGCGGGGTCGAAGCGCTCGGGGTCCGGCCACAGGGCCGGATCGCGGTGGGTGAGGTAGGGGGAGACCAGCAGGTCGGTGCCGGCCTCGATGCGGTGGCCCGCCAGGGTGTCCGCCTCGGCGGCGTGCCGGGGCAGGATCCAGGCCGCCGGGTAGAGCCGGAGGGTCTCGCTGACCAGGGCCTGGAGCGCCTCCCGCCGCTCCGGAGAGCCGTCGGGGCCTGCCGCCAGCGCCCAGTCCCGGGCCTCGGGGTGGCGGTCGAGCAGGAGGAAGAGCCAGGTCAGGGTGGTCGCGGTGGTCTCGTGCCCGGCGACCAGCAGGGTGACCAGCTCGTCCCGGATCAGCGTGTCGGTGTACTCGGGGCGCTCCACGGCGGCGTCCAGCAGCACCCGCAGCAGCCCGTCCCCGTCCGGGCCTCGGCGGGCGGCGTCGATCGCGGCGTGCGCGACGGCGTCGATCCGGGCCAGGTCGGCGGCGACCGCCTCCCGGGCGTCGCCGCCGTCCGCCGGCAGCGTCGGCAGTGCGGCCACCACCCGGGCCACGGAGGCGAGTTCGCCGTCGGTCCGGTCGTCCAGCGGGTGTCCGGTCAGCGCGCGCCAGACGGTGTCCAGGGCGAAGTGCCGCATCTCCTCGCCGACGTCGAACCGCTCGCCGGTGCGCGCGTGGCCGGCCCAGCGGTCGGCGGCGTGCCGGGCGGCCTCGGCGATCCGGTGCTCGTAGCGGCGCATCCCGGTGCCGGTGAACTGGGACTGCAGCATCCGCCGTTGGCGCTTCCAGGCCTCGCCGGTGGCCGAGAGCACGCCCTCGCCGGCCAGCATCCGGGCCCGGTGCGAGCGCTTCACGTAGCGGTCGGGATGACGTCCGAGCACGTGCTGGACGGCCTCCGGGTCGGTGACCACCACGGTCGGCCGCGGCCCGAGCCGGAACGCGGCGACGCCCCCGAGCCGGCGCTGCGCCGTGGCCAGCAGCTCGACCAGGTCGGCCCCCTCGGCCTGCCACTGGGCGACGGCCTCGGCCGGCAGCTCGGGCACCGGCCGGGCGGCCACCTCCCCGGCGGGCGCCTCTGCGGCGGCCGCCTCTCCGGCGGGTGGCGGGACGGGGGCGGGGTGGGCTTCGGTGGCCACGGGGCTCCTCCTCGGTCGGCCGCGGGGGTGCGGGCGCCCCCTGACTGTACGTCAAGGCACGGTCACCGGAACGGCCCAACGCGGCTCCGCCGCCGGTCCCGGAGCGCGGCCCTGCCCCGAGCGCGGCCCTGCCCCCGAAGGGCGGCTGTGCCGGAGGGCGGGCCCTGCCCCCGAGCGCGGCTGTGCCGCGGCTCGTCCCCCTCGACGAAACCGCGGCACAGCCCATCCCGCCCGCCGGAGCGGATCCGTCCGCTCAGATCTGCTGCCAGAGGGCCGGGACGATCGGAGGCTCCCAGCCGACCTGGGCGGTGTGGCCCTGGACGCAGCGGTAGCTGATGCCGTTGTAGGTGACCACGTCACCCGCCTGGTAGGTGGTGCCCGGCGTCCAGGTGCCGCCCGGGTTGCCCGGGTCGGTGCCGACCACCAGCGAGTAGGTGGTGCTGTGGGTGGTCGAGCCGGTGCCGGTCACGGTGAGGGTGTAGGCGCCGGCCGCGGTGCCGGAGCCGACCGAGACGTTGAGCGTCGCGGAGGAGCCGGACTGGACCGAGGACGGGCTGACGGTGGCCGTCACGCCGGCCGGGGCGCCGGTGACGGCGAGGTTCACCGTCTGGGCCGAGCCGGAGGTGGTGGCCGTGGACACGGTGGCGCTGACCGAGCCGCCCGGGGTGGTGGTGCCGGTGGCCGGGTTGACCGCGAGCGAGAAGTCGTTGGTCGGGACCGGGCCGGCGCCGACCGAGGTCTTCCACAGGGTGTACGCGACGCCGTCGGCGCTGCGGTCCAGCGCGGTGGCGTTGATGTTGCTGGCGGTGTCGCACGCCGCGTGGTAGCAGGAGTCGTACGCGCGGCCCGCGGTGCCGCCCCACTTGGCCGCCTGGGACGCGGTCTTGGTGGCGCTGGCGCCGGCCGCGTAGCCGGAGGTGGGGATGCCGGCCTGCTGGAACGAGTAGTCGTCCGAGCGGCCCTGGCCCTCGACGTTCTCCTCGGGCTGCAGGCCCAGGGAGTCCCAGTAGGCCTTCATCGGCGCCGAGGCGGCGGAGGTGAGGTTGTTGACGAAGTAGCCGGCGTTGGGCGAGCCGACCATGTCGAAGTTGTAGTAGCCCTTGATGGCGCTGCGCTGGGCCGAGCCCAGCTGGCCGACGTAGTACTGCGAGCCCTGCAGGCCCTGCTCCTCACCGGTCCACCAGGCGAACCGGACGTGCCGGGTCAGGGTGGGGTTCTGCTGGGCGAGGGCGAGCGCGGTTTCCAGCAGGACGGCGGAGCCGGAGCCGTTGTCGTTGATGCCCGGGCCGGCGCCGACGCCGTCCAGGTGGGCGCCGAACAGGGTGACCTGGTCGGCCGGGCCGCCCGGCCAGTCGGCGATCAGGTTGTTGGACTGGTAGGTGCAGGAGGTGCAGGTCTGCTCGCTGACGGTGAAGCCGGCGGCCTGCAGCCTGCCCTTGACGTAGGCGAGGGACTGGCTGTGTCCGGCGGTGCCGGCCCGCCGGTTGCCGCCGTTCTGCGACGCGATGGTGTTCAGCTGGGCCAGGTGCGCCTGGACGTTGGCCACGCTGATGTCGGGCGCGTTGCCGCCGGGGTTGCCGCCGCCGACCGTCAGCGTGTACTGCGCGGTGTGGGTGGCGGAGCCGGTACCGGTCACGGTGAGGACGTAGGTGCCCGGGGTGGCGGAGGCCGACGCGGAGACGTTCAGCGTCGCGGAGGAGCCGGCCTGCACCGAGGACGGGCTGACCGAGGCGGTGACGCCGGCCGGGGCGCCGGACACGGCCAGGCTGACGGTCTGGGCGGTGCCCGAGGTGACCGTGGTGCTCACCGTGGCGGTGGTGGCGGCGCCGGGCTGGACGGAGCCGGCGGCCGGGCTGAGGGCCAGCGAGTAGTCGTTGGTGCCGGACGGCGTGCAGGTCGGCTCACCGCTCTGGGCGGGCACGCTGATCGCGTCCCAGGCCGCCTTGGCGCGGCTGAACAGGGTGCAGGTGGTGTCGAGGTTCTTGGCGGCGGTCAGGGTGGCGACCCGGTACTTCTTGTGCGTCATGCCGCTGGTCTTGAGCAGCATGCCGCCGTAGAAGATCCGCCCGGCGTCCCTGATGCCGACGCCGGTGACCGTGGAGTTGTTGCAGGTCGGGCTGGAGGGCTTGCCGCCGCCCGGGTTGGAGCCCTCGGAGAGCAGGTAGAACCAGTGGTTGAGCGGCCCGGCCGCGGCGTGCACCTCGGTGTTGGGGATGGACGCCGAGTAGCAGTTCGGGTTGTTGCTCACCAGCGAGGGGTTGTACATGTTGCGGATCGGCCCGCTGCCGACCAGGTTGATCATCTCGCCGACGGTGAAGTCGGGGTTGTCGTACGGCGCCGGCTCGTCGGCGTACGCCTCGGTGAGCGCGCCGAAGATGTCACCGGTGGCCTCGCCGAGGCCGTTCTCGTTGTTGGCGCCGCCCGGTGTGTACTGGTCGAGGCCGTGGCCGAACTCGTGGCCGACCACGTCGATCGAGCCGATCCACTCGTTGGCCTGGTTGTGGCCGATCGAGACCGAGGAGCCGTCCCAGTAGGCGTTGACGTCGTTCAGGCCGACCTTGACCGGCCAGCTGCCGCCGTTGCCGTTGTGGCCGTTGCGGCCCAGCCAGTCGCGGAGCATGTCCCACTCCTTCTGCGCCGCGAACATCACGTCGGCGCAGCCGGTCTCCTTGCTGGTCGGGTTGCCGGTGCCCCAGGAGTCGCTGGACTTGGAGAACACCTGCCCGCTGCTGTAGTCGGCGCAGCTCAGCCCGGGCCGGTTCGGGTCGCGCAGCGAGTACGAGCCGCCGGAGCCGGTGGTGCTGATGGTGACCGGGGCCGGGCCGTTCCACTTGCTGTTGGCGGTACCGGCCTTGACGTCGTCGTAGCTGTCGATCACCTCGCCGGTGCGGGCGTCGACGAAGACGTGCAGCCGGCTCGGCGCCTCGGAGGTGCGGCCGGTGAGCACGGTCTCCCAGGCGAGCCGCCCGGCGCCGTCCTTGACCCGGACGACGAGGCGGCGGGTGTCCACGCCCGCCACGGCGGCCAGCCGGGTGCGGGCGGTCTTCTCCGCGTTGGCGGCGCTGACCAGCGGGGTGGTGGCCAGCGGGGCGACGGCGGTCCCGCCGACCGGGCCGGTGGCGGCCGAGGTGAGGCCGCGGACCTTGCCCTGGCCGTCGGCTATCACGACGGCGTCGCCGCCGACCACCGGCAGGCCGCGGTAGCTGCGCTCGTACGCGACCGAGTACAGCCCGCCGAGCCAGGGGGTGACGGACTGGCGCTCGTAGCTCTCGCCCGGCCCCTTGGCCAGGGCGTCCAGGCCCGCCGCGGCCGCCAGGTCGGCGGCGTCGACGGCGGCGGCCAGTGCGCTCGGCGGTGCCGAGGGGGCCGGGCCCGGGTCCGCGGCGGCCCGGCCGACCGCGGTGGCGGTGAGCATGCCGGCCAGGACGGTCAGGGTGGTGCCCGCCGTCAGTAATCTGCGTTTCATTCCGAGGCTCCTCGAACGTGGGGGTGCTCGACCACGGACGGTGCGCCTGACTGGCGCTCACCTCGGGCCGCGGGGGGACGGCCGGGCGGTCGTCCGCGCTCGGGTGCCGGAACCCTCACATGCCGTCATGCCCCGGTCAACGGCTGCGGCAGGCCGTTCGGGCGGTTGGCAAGTTCTGTCAAGCTGCGGGTTTCGTGAAGAGGTTGAGACCAAAAGGTTGAGACCAGTTGATGCCGAGTCATGTACGGGGGGCTCCCGGTCCAGTAGCGTCCTCGTCATCGGAAGGACCGGGAACGGACTCGGGAGGGCAGCCCCGTGCACCGGAACCACACCGGCGCGGCGCCCGCCGACGCGCCGTCGGGCCGGGCGGCGTCGATTCGGGAGGCGTCGGCGGACGCGCCGTCGGGCCGGGCGGCGTCGATTCGGGAGGCGCCGGCCCAGGAGCCCTGGCGGGTCTTCGGCGCCCGCCTGCGCCACTGGCGCCGCCGGGCCGGCCTCACCCAGGCCCAACTCGGTGCCGAGATCGGCTACGACCACACCGCCGTCAGCAAGCTCGAACACGGCACCCGGCGCACCAGCCCGCGGATCGCCGACCGGCTCGACGACCTGCTCGCCGCCGGCGGCGAGCTGCGCACCGCCTGCCGCCGCGCCGAGGACGGCGAGCCCGACACCCCGGCCGTCCCCGCCGGCTGGGCCCGCCCGCCGCTGCCCGGCCGCCCCGCCGGCCCCGAACCCGCCCTCCCGCCCCTGGCCGGCGGCGAGCCGCCCCGCCGCCTGCCCGACTACGGCCTGCTCTGCCCGCTGCACGGCGCCACCGGCTGCGCCGTCCCCGAACCCACCGAACTCGCCGCCCTGCACGCCGAGTTCTGCACCGCCGACCCCGACACCGCAGCGCCCCTGGACACCGACACCGCCCACGCCCTCACCGGCCTGCTGGCCGCCCGCCTCCGGGCCGGCGAGACGCCCGCCGGCCCCGGCACCGGCATCGTCGAGGAGACCCTGCGCGCCATCCTCGGCCGCCTCGGCCGCACCCGCTCCGCCGCCGCCCGCCGCCCGCTCGCCCGGCTCGCCGCCGAATACGCGCACGCCGCCGGCGGACTGCGGATGCAGCACGGCCGCAACGCCACCGCGATGGCCTGCTTCGACCGCGCGCTCGGCTGGGCCGAACTGGCCGACGACCCGGCCACCCAGGTCGCCGCGCTCAGCGACATGAGCACCCTCGCCCGCCTCGACGGCGACCCCGCCGCCGCCCTCGGCTACGCCCGCGAGATCGCCAACGCCGCCCCCGGCCGGCACTGGGCCGGCGCCATGTCGCAGATCGGCCAGGCCCGCGCGCACGCCCTGGCCGGCGACGTCCGCGCCACCGTCCGGCACATCGGCCGGGCCCGGCTGCACCTCGACCACATCGGCGAGCACGACGAGACCGACGCGCCCTGGCTCACCATCGCCTCCATGCGGCTGCGGGTCGAGTCCGCCGCGGCCGCCGCCCTGCGCGACGCCGCCGCGGCCGTCGACGACCCCCGGCTGGCGCTGCGCGCCGTCGACGCCGCCGACACCGCGCTGCGCCTGCTCGGCCCCGGCCAACTCCCCACCACCCGCATGCTGTTCACCATCCGGATGGCCGACTGCCACCTGTGCGCGCACGACCCGCGGACCGCCGTCGAGCTGCTCGCCCCGCTGCTGGACGAGGCCACCGAACTGCCGGCGCTGGTCCGCCACGAGCTCCGCGGCCTGCGCGGCCGGCTCACCGCCGCCGGGCCGGCGGGCCCCGGGCGGGGGAGGAGCGCCTGACGGGTGCCGCCAGGGCCGGCAGGGCTGGAGAGCCGGAGAGCCGGGGGCTGGAGGGCGGGGGGCCGGGGGCTGGGGGCCGGCGGGGGTTGGCGGGATCTTGACGATCGTAGGCGATCACGCCGCTCGCAGGCCCCGCCCCCGACCGGCGAGGATCGGACCACCGCCGAACAGGGCGGCCCCGGACCACTGTGAGGAGCACCCCGATGACCGCCAGCGCCGTTCTCAGCGTCCCCGCCGCCGACCCCGCCGTCGCCGCCGCCCACTACCTCTCCCGGCTCACCTTCGAGGCCGACGTCTCCGACGTGCACGCCGACCTGGCGGCCGGCGTCCCCGGCGTGGTCGTGGTCGACTCCCGCGGCGACGTCGCCTGGGCGCAGGGCCGGATCCCCGGCGCGGTGCACATCCCCACCGCCCGGATCGCCGAACTGGCACCGCAGCTGATCGACCGCTCGGCCACCGTCGTCACCTACTGCTGGGGCCCCGGCTGCAACGGCGCCACCCGGGCCGCGCTCGAGTTCGCCCGGCTCGGCTACGCGGTCAAGGAGATGCTCGGCGGCTTCGAGTACTGGGCGCGCGAGGGCTTCGCCTACGACACCGACCACGGCACCGAGCAGCGGCCGGTCGACGACCTCACCGCCCCCCGCTCCGGCATCTCCTGCGCCTGCTGAGGCCCGCGGACGGAGCGGTGCCCCGGCGGGCTCCTCCGCCGGGGCACCGTGCGCGTGCCACGACCGTACCGGCCCGCCGCGGCGGCGGGCCGGCCGTCAGACCTTGAGGTACGGGCGCAGCAGCGTGCTCCAGGACTCGTTGATCGACTGGAACTCCGCCGGGCACTGCTGCGCCCGGTCCTCGGGCAGCACGCCGTCCGGGCTCTGCGCGGTCTCGACCACGTCGGCGTACTCGTCCGGGGCCGAGCCGTAGAGCCAGCACACCCAGTTGTAGTAGCGCTGGGCGTCCAGCGAGTGCTGGTCGGCGTAGGCCTCGATCGGCCGCTGCCCCTCTTCCTCGGCCGAGGCCAGCGCGGCCCAGGCGTTGATGGTGCTCACCGCGTACGCCTTGTGCTCCACGTCGTCGGCCAGCAGCAGCATGGCCAGCTGGTCCACGGCGTCCTCCTCGCGGCCGGTGATCGGCAGGTGGTAGAGGTCCACCAGGCCGTGGCCGAGTTCGTGCAGCAGGGTGCCGTTGGTGAAGCCGACGAGGTCCTGCGCGACCGCCTCGGACTGCTCGTCCGGAGTGCCCGTGGTGTTCTGCGCGGCGAACAGCGGATCCAGTTCCTCGATGAGCTCGTAGCAGAGCGTGATGGACTGCGTGTCCGGGTCCCAGTACGCGTTGGCCTCCCCGCAGCTGGCGGCCCGCAGCGGGATGTCCTGCGGCAGGGCGATCCGGGCGGTGGCGTAGTCGGCGACGTCCTCCAGCACCTGGCGGTCCTCCAGGAACGCCTCGGCCTGGCCGTCCGCTTCCGTCTCGCCCGGGTCGTAGGAGACCACCAGCCGCCCGTCACCCTGCGGGTCCTCGGCCACGGCCGCCGGTGCGGCCGCCGGCGCGCTCACCGACGCCGACGCCGATGCCGCCGGCCCGGCCAGGGCGCCGCCCGGCCCGGCGAGGCCTGCTAACACCACCATGGTCGCGGTGACGACGCCCGACCGGCGCCGCGTCCTGTTGGTCCGGGTCATGTGGATCACCTGCCCTGCTCGGCGCTCCCTCTCCCAGCATGGCCCCGGCCCGCGCCGCGCTGCACCCGGAACCCGGGGACGGCCGTCAGCCGTGACCGGACCCGCTCCCCCCGGGGAAAACCGGGCCCGGCCGCGGCCGCCCCCGTGAGAGCATCGGCGGATGCGCCGACTGACGGTACTGGGAACGTGCGGGGCCTGGCCCGAGGCCGGCCGGAGCGCCAGCGGCTTCCTGCTGGAGTACGACGGGTTCCGGCTGGTGCTGGACCTGGGCTACGCGACGCTCCCGCGACTGCTGGAACACCGCCCCGGCGGGGACGTGGACGCGGTGGTGATCACCCACGAGCACCCCGACCACTGCGCCGACCTCAGCGCGCTCTGCCGCGTACGCCACTTCGCGCCGGAGCGCGGCCCCCGGATCCCGCTGTACTGCACCCCCGGGGTGATCGCCCGGGTCCAGGCGATGGAGCCGACCGAGGACCTGCACGACGTCTTCGACCCGCACACCATCCCGGCCGTCCACCGGATCGGCCCGTTCCGGCTGGACGCCGAGCCGCTGCCGCACCACGTCCCGCACGCCGGAGTGCGGCTGACCGCGCCGGGCCTCACCCTCGCCTACAGCGGCGACGCCGGGCCGTCCCCGGCCCTCGCCCGACTGGCCGCCGGAGCCGACCTGTTCGTCGCCGGAGCCACCCTGCAGGGCGACCCGGAGGACGGCGGCGACCCGCACCTGATGAGCGCCGCCGACGCCGGCGCCTGGGCGGCCCGCGCCGGCGCCGCCCGGCTGCTCCTCACCCATTTCTGGCCCGGCAGCGACCGCGCCCGCTCGACCGCGGACGCCCGGACCACCTTCTCCGGCGAGATCCTCCCCGCCGAGGAGGGCATGGTCCTCCCGCTCTGACGACGGACCCGGCGCCCCGGGAGCCGGCATGCGGCCGTAAAAACGCTGGCCCCGGCGGGCGGCGGTCCGTACGGTGGCCGGCATGAAGCTGCTCTCCGTCAACATCGGCAGGCCCCGGCCGAATCCGTGGAAGGAGAGCGGCACGACCGGCATCGACAAGCGGCCGGTCGACGGCCCCGTCGCCGTCTCCGCTCCCGGCCCCAAGGGCACCGGCGAGGTCGGCCTCGCGGGCGACCGCGTCTACGACGTCAAGCACCACGGCGGCGCCGACCAGGCCGTCTACGCCTACGCCCGCGAGGACCTCGACGGCTGGCAGGCCGAGCTCGGCCGCCCGCTCGCCGGCGGCGTCTTCGGGGAGAACCTCACCACCCTCGGCGTCGACGTCAACGGCGCCCTGATCGGCGAGCGGTGGCGCGTCGGACCGGACGTCGTCCTCGAGGTCTCGTGCCCACGCGTCCCGTGCGGCACGTTCCAGGGCTGGCTCGACCGCGAGGGCTGGATCAAGCGGTTCACCCGGGCCGCCCTGCCCGGCGCCTACCTCCGCGTCATCGAACCGGGCCACATCCGTGCCGGCGACCGCATCGACCTCGTGCACCGGCCCGACCACGACGTCACCGTCGCCCTCACCTTCCGCGCCCTGACCCTCGAACCTCACCTCCTCCCGCACCTCCTCGCCGCCGACGCCCTCCCGGCGGAGATCAAGGACCTCGTGCACCGCCGCGCCCGGGGCTGACGGCGGCCGCGCCGGCCGAGCAGTGGCCCACCCCTCGCCGGGCTCGGAAGGCCACGGCTGCCCGATCGGGCAGGGCCGGTGCCTCCGGGCACCGTTCTCCCGGGCCACCGGCGGCCTGCCGGACGGTATGGCCGAAACAGCTTGGCGCGTGCGGCCGGAACAGGCCAGGAAAGCGCGCCGCCGTACGGAACCGGGGGTCGTACGGCCTGCGCCGGGCCCCGCCGTGCGCGGACCGGTGCCGCGGCGGCAGCCGGGAACGTGCGGGCACCCGGCGACGGCCCGCCGGTTTCCGGCCGACGTGGAACGGTGTCAATTCGGACGGAATTCCCCCCGGGGTGCCGCCGCTTAACACGCCGTTATTGTCCCCGCAAGCCTTGAGCCGTTCTCCGGCCGCCGGATATACCTGAGCCACCGCCGGGCCGACCGCCCGGCACCGCGGCAAAACGGCCCGGCAAAACCCGCACGGGCCGTCGAGAACGCGCGAGAACGCGAGGGGGACCCCCGGACATGCGGCCAGCGGACTACGGGCAGTTCTGTGAGACGGACCCGGTCTTCTACGACCGGCCCGGCTCCGACGAGAGCGCGGCCGACCTGTACCCGCCCGCCGTCCGGCCGGTGCCGGCCGGATGGGAGCGCAGCCGGGACACCGTCTGGGTCTACCTGCACCCGGCGGGCACCACGCTGCCGGACCAGGGCTGGAAGGTCCACGTCTCCGGCAGCCTCGACGAGGCCCCCGAAATCATCGAGACCGTCCTGGAATTCTGCCGCACCGAGCGGATCAGCGCGAAATTCCTGGCCGGCCGGGAAATCGTGCTCAAAGCGAACTCGAAGTACGCGCCGCGCGGCTCCAGCGGAAAACTGCTGACCCTCTATCCGCGCGACCAGGACGAACTCCGCCGGCTGCTCGACGGCCTGACCCCGCTGCTCGCCGGCCGGCAGGGCCCCTACATCCTCAGCGACCTGCGGTGGCACGACAGCCTGCTCTACGTGCGCTACGGCGCCTTCCGCCAGCTGTACTGCCTGGACGAGCAGGGCCGCACCGTCCCCGCCCTGCGCGACGCCACCGGCACGCTGGTCCCCGACCTGCGCCGCCCGGTGTTCTCCGTCCCCGAGTGGGTGGAGGTCCCCGACTTCCTCGCCGAGCAGATCGCCGCCCGCGGCCGCCAGGGCGCCCCCGAGGACTTCCCGTACGACATCGAGCGGGCGCTCCACTTCTCCAACGGCGGTGGCGTCTACAAGGCCCGGGACCGCCGCGACGGCCGGGTGGTCGTCCTGCGCGAGGCCCGCCCGCTGGCCGGCCTCGACCAGCACGGCGCGGACGCCGTCCAGCGCCTGCACCGCGAGGGCGACATGCTGCGCCGGCTCGCCGGGCTCGACTTCGTGCCGCGGCTCTTCGAGCACCTGAAGGTGTGGGAACACGAATACCTGGTCGAGGAGTTCATCGAGGGCGAGAAGCTGGAGCGGTACCTCTTCACGGGCCGCCACCCGCTGCTGCGGGCCGAGCCGGACGAGGCCGCACTCGCCGAGTACACCGCGACGGCCCTGGACTTCGCCGAGCAGCTGACCACGATGCTGCGCACCCTGCACGAGCAGCACGGGATCGCCTTCGGCGACCTGCACCCGGGCAACGTGATGGTCCGGCCGGACGGCCGGCTGGCCCTGGTCGACTTCGAGCTCGCCTTCGACCTCGACGGGGGCACCCCGCCCGGGTTCGGGGCGCCGGGCTTCATCTCCCCGGCCGCCCGCACCGGCCGGTCGGTCGACGACTACGCGCTCGCGTGCATGCGGCTCTTCCTCTTCCTCCCGCTGACCTTCCTGATCGAGCTGGACTCCGCGAAGGCCGCCCAGCTCGCCCGGGCCGCCGCTGACCGCTTCGGCCTGCCCGCCGGCTGGGCCGAGGACCTGGTCCGCGACCTGTCCGCGGCCACCGGCGGGACCCTCCCGCCCGGCGCCACGGCGAGCGCGGGTGCCCCCGCGGACAGCGGCACGGGCGCGGGCACCGGCACCGGCATCCACACCGGCACCGGCACCGGCATCCACACCGGCACCGGCACCGGCATCGACAGCGGCATCGGCACCGGCACGGGCGCTGGCATCGACAGCGGCACGGGCGCTGGCCGGGCACCCGTCGTGCCGCACACCGCCGTCGTGCCGTCCACCGCCGCCGGGCCGTCCCCCGCCGTCGACCGGCGCCGCGTGATGGACGACCTCGCGGAGGGCATCCTCGCCGCCGCCACCCCGGAGCGGGCCGACCGCCTCTACCCGGGCGACCCGGAACAGTTCGACCGGGCCGGCGTCGACCTCGCCCACGGTGCCTCGGGCGTGATCCACGCCCTCGCCACCACCGGCTATCCCGTGCCGGAGGAACACGTCGACTGGCTGCTGCGGGCCGCCCGGGACCGGAAGGTGGTCCGCCCCGGCCTCTACGACGGCCTGCACGGCGCCGCCCTCGCGCTCGATCAGGTCGGCCGCGCGGAGGAGGCCCGTGACGTCCTCGACCGCGCCCGCGAACTCACCCGGCACCGGCGCCGACTCGGCGTCTTCGGCGCGGACCTGTCCGGCGGCCTGGCCGGCATCGGCCTCAACCTCCTGCACTTCGCCGACCGCCACGCCGACCCCGCTCTCGCGGAAGAGGCGCTCGCCATCGGCGAGGAGTTCGCCGCGCCCGGCGGCCCGCCGCTGGGCAAGGGCCGGGTCGGCCTGCTGCACGGCGGCTCGGGGGTGGCGCTCTTCCTGGTCCGGCTCCACGAGCACACCGGCGACCCGCGCTGGCTGGACCTCGCCGGGGGAGCCCTGGCCCGCGATCTGGCGAGCTCCCGGCTGGACGAGAAGGGGCTGCTGCTCACCCAGGACAACCAGTCCACGGCGTACCTCGGCTCGGGTTCGGCCGGTGCGGCGATCGCCGTCCGCGCGCTGCTCCGGCACCGCCCCGACGCCCGGCTCGCCGAGGCCGTCGAGCAGCTGGACCGGGCCTGCGCGGCCGAGTTCTTCCTGATGCCCGGTCTCTTCGAGGGCCGCGCGGGCCTGATCTGCTCCCTCGCCGCGGGCGACCACCCGCAGCTGCGGCCCCAGGTCGAGCGGCTCGCCTGGCACCTGGTCCGCCACCGGGACCGGGCCGCCGTGCCCGGCCGGCAGCTCTACCGGCTCTCCACCGACCTGGCCACCGGCTCCGCCGGCGTCCTCCTGGCGCTCCACGCGGCGTCGACCGGGAACGGCGGCACCGCCCTTCCCCTCCTGGACCACCGCGGCACTCCGTCGCCGCGGTGAGCACAGCACCACCGCACAGCACCACCGCACAGCACCACCGCACAGCACCACCACCGTTCCCGCCCGGGCAGCGGTGCCGACCGAGATGCGAAATGAGGTGTGTCATGGCTTTCATCCTCGACCTCCAGGGCCTGCACGAGGAGTCCGAGTCCGTCATCGAGTCGCTCTGGTGCAGCCACTGGTCCTCGCGCGCCTGCATGTGACGCGTGCGGTGACGCACTGACGCGGTGCCCACCCGGTTCGCCGGGCGGGCACCGCGTCCGCGTTCCGGCGCGGTTGCGACGGCATGCGGCGTGCACGAATATTCACGAGAGTGCCCCGCGCGTGACGCCGGGGCCGCCGAGCGCTCCCGGGCCGCCGAGCGCTCCCCCCGCGCCGGACCGGACGTCTGCCGGCACCCACCCCACCCCCGTCCCACCCGGCGACCCCGTTAGGCCATCAGGGAGTCACCATGCCCATGCTGTTGATCAAGGGCTCGTTCCACATCTCCGCCAAGTCCCAGCCGGACGGCGACACCATCGGATTCATTCCCGACTACGTGGGCGAGTGGAAGCTCGTCCACGGCGGCCGACCGCTCCATCCCGGCGCCGACGGCCACATCAACGTGCGGCTGGAGGCCATCGACACCCTGGAGACCCACTACCCCGGTGCCAACGAGCACAACGAGCACCAGCCGCTGACCTACGCCCACGCCGCCGCCGACGAACTGCTCGGCTGGCTCGGCTTCCAGAACATCGAACGCCACGAGGACGAGACCGTCAGCGTCACGCCGGACAGCGTGCCCGGCTACATCCTCACCCGCGGCGGTGACAGCAAGGGCCGCTGCGTCTCCCTGGTGGGCCGCGGCACGCCGCCGGGGGCCAGCGGCTACGAGATCGACGTCGACGAGAAGCTGCTGAAGAAGACCGCCAACTACCACCTGCTGGAGAAGGGCCTGGCCTACCCGACCTACTACAAGGGCTTCCCGGGTGACCTGCGCCGCATCCTGACCGACGCCGTCCACGCGGCGCAGGCCGCGATGCCCCCGGCCAACGGCCTGTGGCCGTACGACGTGACCGTCAGCGGCGCGAAGATCGCCGGAATGCACTCGATCACCAACGACGTGGTGATCCTGCCGAAGCTGTTCCGGCGGCTCAAGGACTACTTCGACCTCGGCAACGACGCCTTGGACTGCCTGCCCTCCTTCCTCGCCGGGGCCGACGACGTCTTCAAGATCCAGGGCGACCGGAAGGAGTACCGCGGCCTGCACCACATCCTGGAGATCACCAACGGGCAGACCCTGCGGCTCACCCACCCGGCGGAGGACCTGACCTTCGACGAGAAGTGACGCGAAGCGGAGCTCGTTTCTCGGGTGCGCCCGGCGGTTAGGAGTCCTAGGGTGACGGTCATGCCGGATCCCGAAGTGCAGCGGATCGGCGCCTTCCTCGCCGGATTCGCACGCCGGCAGGCCGGGCGCACCACCGAACTCCCCTGCGGGTTCGCGGTGTTCGACGACCGGTTCGCCGAGTCGTGGTCACACAACCAGGTCGTCGTCGACCGGGGCGGCGTCGAACCGGCCGCCCTGCCCGGGCTGGTGGACGAGGCGATGGGCGACCGCTCGTTCCGGATCGTGTCCGTCCTCGACGGAGACCTCGGGTACGCGTGCGCCGGGCCGTTCGAGCAGGCCGGGTACCGGCACCACACCCACCTGGTGATGCGGCACACCGGCCCGGCGCCCGCGAGCGCTGGGCAGCCGGCCGAGGACATCGACCTCGAAGCCATCCGCGAACCGCTCGCCGCGAGCTGGCGCAGCCTGCTCCCGGAGGCCGATGAGGACGTGATCCACATGCTGGTCGACCGCCGCGAGACGCGCCGGCGCGGGGCCGAGATCGTGGAGTTCCTCGGATCGCGGGCGGAGAGCGGAGAGGTCGCCTCCTGGGCCGACCTCTACCTCGAACCCGCGCTCGGCATCGCGCAGATCGAGGACGTGATGACCGCCGAGGCGCACCTGCGGCGGGGACACGCCGACGCCGTCCTGGCCACCGCCCTGCGGCGGGCGGTCGACGCCGGTTGTGGCACCCGCTTCCTGACCGCCGACGCCGACGACTGGCCGCGCCACTGGTACGAGCGGCGCGGCTTCGAGGTCATCGGCCGCACCCACGCCTTCGAACGCACCTGAGCCGGCAGGTAGCGTGTGGTGGCGAGCGAGGGGAAGGAAGTGGTGACGGTGTTCCTCATCGATGCGGACGAGCGGATGCAGGAGTTCTTCTCCGAGATCGCCGACGAGCTGGAGAAGTTGGGCGCTTCTCGGAGCGAGGCGGTGGCCCGGGTCAACTACGCCTGGGCGGGCGTGGAGTTCTCCCCGTACCCGGACATCGCTTGCCACGAGTCGCCCGAGCACTGGGCGCACGCGTTCTACTACGAGGACCGGGTCCCGTACTGGGACGAGTACGCCGACCGCAGCCTGTGGCGGGTGACCCCGCCACCCGCCGACCCCACGGTGTGGACCCTGCCCCGTACGCGATGACGACCGGCTCTGGATCACCGCCACTCCCTGACGGCATAGTGGGCGCATGCGATTGATCAAGTACGGTCATGCCTGTGTACGGCTGGAGGACGGCGACCGGGTCCTCGTCATCGACCCGGGCGTCTTCACCGAGGCGGAGGCGTTGGACGGAGCCGATGCGGTCCTGGTGACGCACGAGCACCCCGACCACTTCGACATCGAGAAGCTCGTCGCGGCTCGGGCGCGGAGTTCGGCGCTGCGGGTCCACCTGCCGGCAGCCGCGGCCCACCACGCGTCCGCTCTGGGCGATGCGGCGGTCGTGGTGGAGAGCGGGGAGCGCTTCGAGGCCGCGGGGTTCGGCGTGGAGGCGGTGGGAGGCCTGCACGCCGAGATCTACGAGGGGCTGCCCGGCTGCGCGAACGTCGGGTTCGTGGTGGACGGCGGGAAGGTGTACCACCCGGGGGACTCGCTGTTCGTGCCGCCGGTGGCAGTGGAGACGCTGCTGGTGCCGGCGGCGGCGCCGTGGCTGAAGCTCGCGGAGGCGCTGGACTTCCTGCGCGAGACGAAGCCACAGCGGGCGTTCCCGATCCACAACGCGACGCTGAACGCGCTCGGCCAGGAGTACTTCGACTCGTGGGTGGAGGCGAAGGGCGGCACGGAGTACGCGGCGCTGGCGTCGGGCGAGTCGGCGGAGGTGTAGGACGTCGAACGGCCCGCACCGCGCAGGGCGGTGCGGGCCGTTCGGTGGTCGAGGGGCTCAGGAGTCGAACTCGCCGTTGCGGACGGCGGAGATGAAGGACGCCCAGGCTTCGGAAGGAAAGACGAGAGCGGGCCCGTTCGGGTCCTTGGAGTCGCGGACCGGCATGACATCGGCGAAGCCGTCGGCAACCTCGATGCACTGACCCGCGTCGCCGCTGTAGCTGCTCTTTCGCCAACTGGTGCCGCGATGAGTCATGTTGATAGATCCTTCCGTGCAGCACGGATCATGTCCAAGGACACGGCCCGCATCGGGGCTTCAACCTGGAGACGATCGTATCGTCTACGCCAAATGGCAACGGTTGAGCGGTCCCGCTCCAGGAATCCGCGATTGGGGATCTCGGTGTAACCGAGCTGGCTTTCATCGGGCATGGTCAGCAGGGTCACGGCTGTTTGGTACGGCCGCGTGGCGAGCGAGAACGGCACCACCTGGACGAGGATGTTCGGCTGCGACGCCAGCTCCTCGAGGTGTTGGAGTTGCCTTGCCATGACGACCGGGCCTCCGAGGGACCAGCGAATGACGCTCTCGGCCAATGCCGCGTATACCAGGGGCGGCTGGGCGCGGTGAAGAAGCGCCTGTCGGGCGAGTCGGAAGTTCAGGCGCTCATCGGCCTGATCGTTCGTGATCTCGCCACGCAGGACGGCCTCGGACAGCTCTGCCTCCGCATAGGCATGGGTCTGGAGCAGGCCTGGAATCAGGGTGACTTCGTAGAGTCGCAGCTCCTTGGCCTTCGCCTCGAGGCCGGCGAACTCGGTGAACCCCTCCGCGAGGCCGGCGGAGTTGGACGCCTGCCGCCACATGAGCGCCAGAGTTCCGTGCGTCGACAACGCCTGATCTGCCGCACGTGCGAAGTTCAGTGACACCTGCTTCGTTCCAAGTTCTGCGAACGAAACTGTTGAGTAGTGGAAGCCCATGAGCTTGGCCAGTTGAGACTGCGTGAGGCCGGCAGCCTCCCGTGACCTGCGGAGCTGCACTCCGAAGGGCGCCCATCTACCGGCCGAGGGATCGAGTTCCTTGCGGTTCACCACGGGTGCTCCAACGTGGGCCTCCTCAAAGTCAAATCCAACTTCGCTTCCGAGGGTAACTGCGACCGGGGCAGCATGGGTACAGAACGTGAGATCCCAACTCCGGAGGGTGTCCATGTATTCCGCTCGCGTCCACCCGCCCACCACGCTCCACGGCTACGGGCTCCGCTGGGACCCCGCCGCCCGGGTCTACCGCGTCCGCAACGAGCTCACGGGGGAGTGGCTCCGCGACCCCTCCGGTGAACTCGCCGGCTTCCCCACGCTCTCCGCCGCCGCTTCGGCCTGGCGCACCTTCGAGTCCCGCCGGAGGGCCGCCTGATGGGTGCCGTCCTCAACCGCGCCACCGCCGAGCAGCGCCGGGAGGCCGCCTCCGCCGTCGAGGACCTCGCCGCCGTCCTCGCCCTCGCCGACGCCAAACTCCCCTCCCTCGAAGTGGACTGGGACTACGGTCGCCTCACCGGCGCCTACCTCGTCAACCTCGGCTCGGCCCGCACCGACACGATCCTGCGCATCACCGACCTGCTCCGGAAGGGCCTGCGCCACGAGCGCGGGCGAACCGATGGCGATTGACCTCCTCGCCGCCCGCCTCGCCTGGTGGCTCCTCTTCGCCGCCGTCCCTGCTCGCCGCCACGCACCACCGTCACACCCGGAAGTAGAGCCGTGTCCCCCATGCACCGCGACCCCCGCCTGCTCGCCAAGCCGCCGGTCTGCCGGCTCGGCTGCCTCACCCTCCTGCGCGACCCCGCCGGGCAGGTGCTCCTCGTCGACCCCGACTACCTGGACGGCCTCATTCTCCCCGGGGGCGCGGCCGCGCCCAACGAGCCCCCGCACCACGCCGCCGCCCGCCACCTCCACGCCCAGACCGGCCTGCAGCGCCGCCTCACCACGCTCCTCGCCGTGGACTTCACCCCCGCCGACCGCCACCTGGAGCGCCTCAACCTCGTCTTCGACGGCGGCACCGTCACCGACCACGACGCCTCCCGCCTCACCGTCCCGCCCCAGTGCCGCTCCAACCTGCACGGCGCCCGCTTCGCCGACCCGGCCCACCTCCCCGCTCTGATGAGCCCCGCCCAGAACGCCCGCGTCCAACAGGCCCTCGCCAACCTCTCCCGTGCTCTCCCCCTCCTCATCCACGGCCAGCGAGCCGCCTGACGAGCCGACACCACACCTTCGTGACACGCTGGTTGGCCGTCGAGTGTCAGACCCGCGCGCCACAATCCCCGCATGGAGAAACCTGCGATCGTCACGGCCGAGGAGTGGCAGCTCGCGCGCGAGGAGCTGCTCAAGGCCGAGAAGGAACTGACCCGCGCCCAGGACGCGCTCGCGGCCCGCCGCCGCCGTCTGCCGATGGTCAAGTTCGCCACCGACTACGCCTTCGACACCCCGGCGGGGACGAGGAGCCTGCTCGACCTGTTCGAGGGCCGGAACCAGCTCGTCGTCTACCAGTTCATGGACCGGGGGCCGGACCACGTCTGCCCGGGCTGCACGGGCTTCACCAAGAACGTCCCGACGCAGGGGCTGGACCGGCTGGCCGAGCGCGGCGTGACCTGGGTGACCGTGTCCGACATGCCGCTCGCGCAGATCGAGGCGCTCAAGGAACGGATGGGCTGGACGCTGCCGTTCGTCTCGTCGCACGGCACGTCGTTCGCCGAGGACACCGGGGCCGGTGGCGGCTTCCTGCTGAGCGTGTTCCTGCGCGACGGGGACGACGTCTACCGGACGTACAGCACCTACTCGCGCGGGGTGGACCGGCTGGTCTTCCACAACAGCGTCCTCGACCTCACCCCGTACGGCCGCCAGGAGGACTGGGAGGACTCCCCGGCGGGCTGGCCGCAGCGGCCCACCTACGGGTAGGGGCCGGCTTCCCCGGGAGGCCGCCCCCGGCCGGGGCCGGAGGCGGCCGCACGATCCGGCGGTACGCCGCCGCCCAGTGCGACGAGGCCGCCGGCCGCGGGGCGGTGGCAACCCGGGGGAAAACCGGTGGGCGGACCGGGCTGGAGCTGCCACGATCGCCGGATGGGTGCATTGGACGCGGTGGCAGCGCGGGTCGCCGGCGGGGCCACCGTCGAGTTCCGCCCGAGCGGCTCCTCGATGGTTCCGCTGATACGCAGTCGGCAGCTGGTGACGGCGGCCCCGGCCGACCCGTCGAAGCTGGAGCTCGGGGACATCGTCCTCGCCCGGGTCGCCGGCACCGTGTACCCGCACCTGGTGTCCTCGCTCGACCCGGCGCGGAAGCGGGTGCAGATCAGCAACAACCGGGGCCGCGTCAACGGCTGGACCGGTCATGACCGCGTCTTCGGCATCTGTGTCGCGGTCGACGGAATCCCCCGGGCCGGCGCCGCGGGCAAGTCGCTGGCGGCCGGCCACGGCAGCTGACGGCACAGGCTCGACCGGGCGGCCGGCTCGTCAGCCCTCCGCCAGCACCGCCCGGATCACGTGCCGGGCGTTCGCCGCCATCGCGGGGTTCGTCGTCCGGTAGTACGGCAGCGCGATCACTGCCTGGGAGAGCGTCCGCCCGCGGCCGCGGATCCAGGTCGCCTCGTCCACGGCCAGCGCCGCGCGGAAGACCGCCCTGGCGTCGGCCGGCAGCAGGTTCCACGCCGGGAAGAGGTCGCAGGCCGGATCCCCCACCCCCGCGCAGCCGAAGTCGATCACCGCGGCCAGCCTGCCGCCGTCGACCAGCAGGTTGCCCGGCATCAGGTCGCCGTGCAGCCACACCGGCGGGCCGTCCCACGCCGGGGCCCGCAGCGTGTCCTCCCAGACGGCGAGCACGGCGTCGCAGTCGACGCCCTCCTCGGGGATCCCGCGCAGCGCCTCGACGGCCGCCCGGGTCTCCCCGTCGAGCGAGGCGACCGGCCCGCCCCGGTGCGCCCGCGGCGCGCCCGGCAGCGGGACGACCCACATCGCCGCCACGAACTCGGCCAGGTCCTTGGCCAGCAGCGCGGGCTCGCTCAGCGCCCCCGCCTCGGGCAGCTCGCCGGCCAGCCAGCTGTACACCGACCACGGCCACGGATACCCCTCGGCGGGCGTCCCGGCCCCGAGCACCTCGGGAATGCGCGTGGGCAGGTGGGGCGCGAGGCGGGGCAGCCACTCCTGCTCCATCGCCACGTCGCCGGCCCCGCCCCGCACCAGCGGCAGTCTGACGACGAGGTCGTCGCCCAGCCGGTACACGGCGTTGACCGTGCCGCCGGACGGCCAGCGCTCCACCGTCCGCCCCGCCCACTGCGGGAACTGACCGGCGATCAACCGGCGGACGAGGCCGTCGTCCATGGGGTGTGTGCCGGGGTGCGGCTGCGCTGCGCTCATGGACGTCATCCGACCACCGGCCCGCGACGGGCGTCAATCGTCTTTCGCACTCCGCGCGGGCACGGGCCCGCGGCCGACGGCCGCCAGCAGTTCGAGCGGCAGCTCCTTGTCCCCCTGGCCGACGGTGAGCCCGAGCCAGCGGTCGTGCTCCGGGAGCGGCCACACCCAGAGGGTGACGGCCAGCTGGCAGAGGGACTCGATCGGCTCGGGCACGTCGGCCGCCCCGTCGTCCTCGTAGCCGGCCGTCAGGTACGACCACAGGTCGACGTCCACCGGCTCACCCCAGCGGTCCGTGAACACCGCGACCAGGGCGTCGAGGCACGCGGACATCTCCGCGTCGGCCTCCTGCATTGCGCGGCCGTCCTCGTCGTCCCAGAAGTCCCGGCTCTCCCGCAGGAGGCGCACCCGGTGCCCCGGGCCGGCGTGCCCGGTCCGGTCGGCCCGCGCCGTCTCCGGGAAGGGCTGCGCGAGCATGCCGTCGATCGCCGCGACGTGCTCGTCGAGCACCGCACGCGAGAGGGTTCCGGCCTCGGTAGTGGTCATGCCCGCAGACTAGGGGAGGGAACTGACAACTCGCGCTGACGGGCGGGGGTCAATGGCGGATCTCCTGGCGCTGTCCGGCGAGGACGGCCTCGGCCAGGTCGGCGAGGTCGGCCAGGTCGGCCAGGTCGGCCTGGGCACGCCGGCCCGGATCCTGGTCCGCCGGGGGGCGGGGCGGACGGCGGGGGCCGACAGGACGGTGACCACGGCCGCCAGGTCCCGGGAGTCCGGGCAGGAGCCCGCCACCGAGGCACTGCCGGCGCCGGTGACGACGCCCCGGTCGATCAGCTCCCGGACGCCGGGGCGGTGTTGCTGGTCCCGGCCGGCCGGTCGGGGTGCTGGCTGGAGGCCAGGACGTGGACCAGCTGCCGGCCGTCCACCGATGTCGCAGGTGAGCTAGGTGGGCCCGCCCATCGCGTCGGAGGAAACGGCGCGCTGCCCGACGGCCGGGCGGTTCTTCGGGAGGAGCAGGCCGAGTGGGGTGCCTGGGTCGTGCGCCCGCGGCGGGCCGCGGAGCGCCTGCCGCAGCTCGCCCTCCCGGGGCCCGCGGCGGAGGTGGCACCGGTCCCGGCGGCCGCGACGGCGGCGAGGGCGACCGCACCGGTCACCGGGCGGCGACGGCCGCCGCCGCGCCCCGGCTGCGCCCCCCGCGGGGCGGGCGGCGCGGGTTCCGCGGTGGTTCCACGTTCGCGCGGAACTCCGGGGACTCCACGGTCACTGTTCGGCCTCTCCCTCGCGGAGCTCCGACCCGGCCGCCGCCGCCGCGGACATCTGCTCGGGCGGAGCGTGGCGCCCCGGACCGGCGGCCCCGTCGGTGCGCGCCTGGTCTGCCCGGTGCCCCTGCCGAACGGCAGGGGCACCGGGATGCGAACCAGGGGGCAAAGACCTGCCGATCGGCACTGGGTCGGCCTGCGGCCGCGCGGCACGCTTGAACCGTCATCAGGACGATGCCCCGGGCCCCGGTCGACGGGGCCATCAGCCCGGCAGAGAAGGAAGTTCGCCATGTCCGTCGCCGTCACCACCACCCGTACCAAGGCCCTCGGCGCGCTCGCCGCCGCGGCCGCGCTGATGGCCACCGCGGGGGGCTGCGCGGGATCCTCCGCGTCCGCCGCCACCTCGGCGCCCGGCAGCGCCCCGGCCTCCTCGAACGCGAAAGCGACGGCGACGGCTGTGGCGACGGCTGTGGCGCACGCGCCGAAGGCGGCGGTCAGCGGATCGGCGCGGATCGCGTACGTCTACTCGCCGGACGACGACATCCGGTTCACCTTCGACGTGGAGGCGGCGCCGTTCAGCCGGCCGCTGCCGGGGGCGCCGCAGGGTCTGCCGACCGATGCGCGCGGCACGGTGCGGATCTCGCACCACGTCACGGCGCAGGATCGCACGGTGACCTCGGAGGCGGCCGTGGACTGTCTGGTGACGGGCGATCGGGCGGCGTCGTTCACGGCGGTCGTCACCAGGGCCGACCCGGAGGTCGCCGACACCGTCGGCCGGCGGCGCGGCTTCAGCGTCTACGACGGCGGCTCGCCCGAGCATCCCGACCGGGTCGGCTTCTCCTGGGGCGTGGCCAACATGGACACCGACGGCAACGGCCAGCCCGTGGAGGGCAGGGTGGGCACCTGCATGGCCCCGGCTCCCTTCGCCCCGGTCTCCTCCGGCGACCTGACCGTCCACGCCGCCGAGCTGCCGCCCATACCCGCCGCCCCGAGCCCGGAGGCCGGCCGATGAGTGCCTGCCGAAGAGTTTCGGGCTTCCTGGAGGAGCGCCGGAGCGGAGGTGAGAGGAGGGACAAGCAGGCCAGTCAGGAAGCCCGCACGGGTTGCGCGTGTCCTACCGTCCGTGATCGACACTTCTGGCCCCGAGACCGAGTGGCTCATCGAGGCGTGGGGCCGCGTCTCGGCGGAATCTGACCCTGCTGAGGCCGATCCGCTGGTGTGGATCGACCCGGCCCACCGCGACGACGACTGCGCCGTCAGCGCGCGCTTGCGCGCCGCCCACCTGGGGTCGGAATGGTTCAGGCCGTCCCGGCAGCGGGCGGCCAGGTCGCGGGCGGCGAGTGAACCGGCGTACGCGCCCAGCAGCCGCAGCACCTCAGTCGTCACCGGGGGCAAGTCCTTGAGCCGGTCCCGGATCGACCGACCAAGGGCGTGCGGCCGGCTACGTCAGCAGCCGGCACGCGAGCCAGTGGTACGCGATCTCGGGCCGGAGCACCGAGAAGCCCGTCTTCGACTCGATGACCGCGGGCCTTGAGGCGGCGTTGTCGCACCTGGGCGAGGCGTCCTGCTCGCACGCCGCCGACGAGCACCCCGAACGGGACGGCGATCCGAGCGGCGGGGCCGCGACCGGCCACCACCTGCGCGGTCCCGGTGGGCGGGCCGAACTCAGGTCGTGGAGCGACGATCCGGTCGAGCCGTGGCGGTGCCCCGGTCTCCTGCGCGGCCTCGTGGACGAGGCGCTGGTCCACCTCCGCTCCGAGCGCACCGCGCCCTCCGCCGACGGCGAGCCCGCGGAACGGCGGGCAGGCGCCCCGCAGCGCCGCCCCGCAGCGCCGCCCCGCTCCCGGAGTGGGAAGCCGGTGGGTCCGAACTTCCCACTCCGGGCACGGCAGCCAGACCGAGCTCCGGTCACGGTGGAATCGAATCGATCGCCGTCCGCAGCCGCCTCAGCGCATCGCCCAGTTCGCCCCGTGGCCAGGGCCAGCCGGAGTGCCCGCGGTCGGCGCGGGCCGGTGGCGAAGGCGTCCGCGGTGGACACCAGGATCCCGGCCTCGGCGAGCACGGTCGCGACGTGGTCGGGACGCTGGTGCGGCTCCAGGCCGAGCCACACCAGGTACGAGGCCGGGTGCGCGGTGACGTCCAGGCCGGCCAGTGCGGTGCGGGCGATGGCCTGCCGGGCGGCGGCGTCCGCGCGGCGGTCCCGGTCGAGGCGGGTGACCGTACCGTCGGCGAGCCAGCCGGTGGCGACCGCGGTGGCCAGTCCCGGGGTGCCCCACGCCGTGGCGCGCAGGCCGCTGGTGACGGCGGCGAGCTGACGGCCGGGCAGGACGGCGAACCCGAACCGCAGCCCGGGGCCACGTTCTTCGACAGACCGGCGACGTAACAGGTGAGCTCCGGCGCGAGGGCCTGCAGCGGGGGCGGGGGTGTCAGGGCGTCCGGACCGGCCTGCGGTGCTTCCTCGACCGCTCGGCAGCCCGGAGCTGAACGGGGAGGAGAACGGAGGACAGAACGGTGAAGCACGGGAAGTCGGCGGGTGCGACTTCCCACGCCGGGCGGTCGCATCCGGGAGGGCCGCTGCGGAGCACGTGAACCGGCGCCACTGAACGAGTGACCCCGAGGTGTCGCTGACGCGTACGCGCCGAGGTCGCGTCGCATGGTGTGGAGCGACATCCCGGTCCGGTGCGCATGGGCGGCCGGGCCGGTACCCGTGAGAGGAGCGTGCATGACCGCGTTGGAACACCGGCCCGACCCCCGCCCCCGTCCCGTGCGAAGAAGCCGGGCACTCCTGGTCGGCGCACTGGCGGCCGTCCTGCTGCTGCCCGGTTCCCCGGGAGCCCGGGCGGAGGCCGCCGCCGGCCGGGACATCCGCCCCGCCGTCCCCGGCACCGCGCTGGCGTGGGGCGACAACACCTCCGCCACCCTCGGCGACGGCACCACCGCCGGCCAGAGCCTCGCCCCAGGACGCGTCTGCGGGTCCGCGTCCTGTACCGGTGCGCTCCAGGACGCCATCGCCGTCTCCGCCGGTGACACGCAGGGCGTGGCGCTGCGCGCCGACGGCACCGTCGTCACCTGGGGCAACAACTACACCGGCAAGCTCGGGGACGGCACCACGATCGACCGGACCACCCCCGTCCAGGTCTGCGCGCCGTTCACCTGCGACGGTCCGCTGACCGACGTGGTCGCGGTCTCCGCGGGCTACCTCCACACCGTGGCGCTGCGCAAGGACGGCACGGTCGTCGCCTGGGGGAACAACCTCAACGACCAGATCGGGGACGGCACCAACACCGACCGGGCCGTACCGGTGTACGTCTGCGCGGTGGGCGACTGCAGCCAGCCGCTGAGCGACGTGGTCGCCGTGTCCGCCGGCTACACCCACACCCTCGCGCTGCTCTCCGACGGCAGTGTGGTCGCCTGGGGGAACAACGGCATCGGCCAGCTGGGGGACGGAACCACCACCGCCAGTCCCGTCCCCGTACGGGTCTGCGGGACACCCGACTGCACCAGCTACCTGACCGGCGTGACGGCACTCGCCGCCGGAGCCTCCCACAGCATGGCGCTGCGTGCCGACGGCACCGTCGTCGCCTGGGGCGACAACAGCAGCGGCCAGCTCGGCGACGGCACCACCACGAACCGGCTCGGTCCGGTGCCGGTCTGCGCCATCGGGGCGACCGCCCCCTGCGCGAGCTACCTGAACGGCGTCACGGGCATCGCGGCCGGAAACAGCCACAGTCTGGCGCTGGTCTCCGGCGGCTTCGTCCGCGCCTGGGGGTACAACTTCAGCGGCCAGCTCGGCGACGGCACGAACACCAACCGGACCACGCCCGTGCGCGTCTGCGCCCCCGGCGTGCCCACTCCCTGCGGCACGTACCTGAGCGGCGTCAGCGCCGTCGCGGCTGGTTCGAACGCCGTCCACAGCATGGCGGTCCGCTCCAACAGCACCGCGGTCACCTGGGGCTACAACGCCTACGGTCAATTGGGGGACGGCACGACCACCAGCCGGAACAAGCCGGTCCAGGTCTGCGCCGTCGGGCAGGTCGCGCCCTGCACCCGGTTCCTCGACGGCGTCACCGCCCTCTCCGCCGGCAC
Source organism: Kitasatospora sp. NPDC127111 (assembly GCF_042677465.1). Taxonomy (NCBI): domain Bacteria; kingdom Bacillati; phylum Actinomycetota; class Actinomycetes; order Kitasatosporales; family Streptomycetaceae; genus Kitasatospora; species Kitasatospora sp. NPDC127111. The sequence goes on along the minus strand of NZ_JBHXTG010000018.1, from coordinate 25,734 downwards.
CCGGTTCAGCCTGGGGCTGAGCACCCCGCTCGCCGACCTGTCCGTGGCGATCAGCGCCAGCCCCGAACCGGTGCCGAACGGCACCAACCTCACCTACACGGTCACCGTGCACAACGCCGGACCGGCCACCGCGGAGAACGTGACCTTCACGGACACCCTGCCGGCCAACGCCAGGTTCGTCAGCGCCACCCCGTCCACCGGCAGCTGCACCACGCCGCCGGCCGGCTCCACCAACTCGGTGACCTGCAACCTCGGGGCGCGCGCCGGCGGCACCGACGCGACCACCACGATCGTGGTCAAGGCGGTGGCCACCAGCGGCGGGAGCATCACCACCACCGCGAAGGTCAGCAGCAGCACCCCCGACCCCAACCCCGACAACAACACCGCGACCATCACCACTCCCGTGAGCTGACACCTCGGCAGCCCAGGAGCCGTACGGCCGGCCGACCCACCCGGAGTCGGCCGGCCGAGCACGGGCGGGCCGGCGCCGTCCCCAAGCACGAGCCGGGAGCGGGTGGGATCGCGGCAGGTGCGCACGGTCCTGGGGCGGTCCCGGGTGCGGGGGCTCACGAGGTCAGGCGGGGCTCGGCAGGCCGTACCGGACGTCGGTCAGGCGTTCCGACAACTCCCAGAGCCGACGCCCGGTTTCGGTGTCCGCCGCCGCGGGCGACAGCTCCACCAGGGTGGGCGCGCCGCGCAGTTCGCCCCGGCCGTCCGGGCCGACGAACTCTCCGCCCGCGAGCCCCGGTCCGGTCGCCGCGTAGAGCTGCGGCAGCGCGCCCCGGTCGGGGTGCTGGGCCAACGGGCGGGCGAGGAGGCCGAAGAGCACCCGGTACAGCGCGGTCGGTTCGCCGGTCACGATGTTGGTGGCGGTGAACCCGGGGTGCGCGAGCAGGCTGCGCACCGGGCTGCCGGCCGCGGCCAGTCGCAGGTGCAGCTGCCGGCCGAAGACCGCGTTGGCGAACTTGGACTGGTTGTAGAAGGTCATCGGCGCGTACCCCTCGCGCCCGTCTAGGTCGTCGAAGTGGAGGCGCCCCTTCCGGTGGTTGATCGAGCTCACCGTGACCACCCGGGGGTCGTGCCCTTCGGCGAGGCGGTCGAGCAGCAGGCCGGTGAGCGCGAAGTGGCCGAGGTGGTGGGCGGCGAACTGGAGCTCGTGGCCCTGGGCGCTCAGCGTGCGCGGCGGGGCCATGATGCCGGCGTTGTTGACCAGCACGTCCAGCCGGGGGTGGTCGGCGCGGAGCTCGCGGGCGAAGGCGCGGACGGAGTCGAGGTCGGCCAGGTCGAGCCGGCGCACCTCCAGTCGCGCGTCCGGCTGTGCGGCGCGCAGGTCGGCGACGGCCCGGTGGCCCTTCCGCTCGTCGCGTACCGCCAGGACCACCGTTCCGCCCCGTCGGGCCAGGGCGCGGGTGGTGGCGAGGCCGAGGCCGCTGTTGGCCCCCGTGACGACGAAGACCCGGCCGGTCTGGTCGGGGATGTGCGCGGCGGTCCATTCCTGATGCACAGTCATGCGGCACATGCTGACCGCGATGGCACTTGGTGTCAAGACGCCTCCAAGTGTCATGGAAGGCATCGCGCTACGATGGCGGGGTGACTCCTCGCCCCGAACTGACCATGGCCGAGCGCAAGCGTCGACTCGTCGCGAACGAACTGGCCGAAGCGGCCCTGCGACTGCTCGCGGAGAAGGGGTTCGACGCGGTCACCATCGACGAGATCGCGGTGGCCGCCGGGGTCTCCAAGCGGACGTTCTTCCGGTACTTCGCGTCCAAGGAGGACGTCGTGGTCCAGGTCCTGGCCGAGCTGGGGCCGGGGATGCGCGCGGAGTTGGCGGCCCGGCCGGCCGGGGAGTCGCCCTCCGCCGCCCTGCGGCATGCGGTCTGGATCTCCGTCACCGCCTGCGCGGACGGCGCCGGCCGGACCGGTCATGCCGCCCCCGCCGCCCCCGCCGACCGTCCCGGCGGCGATGACCGTCCCGGCCACGACGACCGGGCTCTGCGCGTGGTGCAGCTGATCCTGCGGACCCCGGCCCTGCTCGCCCGGTTCCTGGAGCGCCAGGCGCAGTGGCGCGAGGAGTTGGCGGCGGAGCTGGCGGACCGTCTCCGCCTCGACCCGGCCACCGCGATGTACCCGTCGCTCGCCGCCGGGATGGCGCTGTCCGCGTTCGACGCGGTGCTGCGCCGGTGGAGCGACAGCGACGGCGCCGAGGACCCGGGCGCCCTGCTGGAGCAGGCCTTCGCCGTCCTCGCCCCGGCCCTGGACGCCGTCCAGGGCGCCAACGCCTGATCGCGCCCGCGTGAGCCCTGGCCGCGTCCGCCTGGCCGCGACCGCGTCAACGCCTGGCCGCGCCCGCGCCCACCTGACCGGGCCCGCGCCTGACCGCGTCCGCCCTGGCGGGGAGAGCCGGGGCGGACGCGGAGAAGGGGGTGGGGGGCGGAGGCCGCGGAGAAGGGGGTGGGGCCGTCAGCCGAGGTCGGTGTCCGGAATCCAGGAGCCGTGGATCATCGCCGGCACCCGGCGCGGGAGGTGGACGGTGGCGACCGGCGGGACGGAGAGGTCGGAGGCGTCCAGGACGAGCAGCTTCGAGGCGTCCGCGTTGAGGTCGCTGACGACCGTCAGCAGGTACCCGGCGTCCTCGTCGGCGCCGTCCTCCGCCGGGACGAACACCGCCTCGCTCGGGAGCTGCCCGGTACCGACCGGGAGCAACCGCCGCTCGCCGGTGCGGCGGTCGTACTTGACCAGGGCGTGGTTGCCGATGCCGCGGTCGTCGGGGAAGGAGAGCGCGTACTGGAACCGGTGCTCACGCCCGAGGAACGCCTCGTTGATGGTCGGGAACTCGACGGTGAGGTCGTCGGTCTGCTCCTCCCGGACGGTGCCGGCCGCCGGGTCGACGGTCCAGCGGCGGCTGCGGGAGCCGGAGTTGGGCTCGGCGCCGCGGTCGGGGGCACCGACCCACCAGTTCCAGGAGCGCTGCCAGCCGTCCCTGCCCACCGACGGGCCCTCGACGACGATCCGGCCCCGCGCGTCCTCGTAGGCGTTGGCCAGGTGCATCGCGAAGCCCTGGCCGATCTCGTACCAACGGACCTTCGCCGCACCGCCGTTGCCGCGCGGCATGACGCCGATCCGCGAGACCTGGGCGTCGCTCCAGCCGTACGGGATGCCCGAGTGGTCGGACAGGTCCAGGGCGACCGAGCCCTCCAGGAAGACCACGTGGTGCTCGGTGATGGCGAAGTCGTGCTTGAGCGCCGCGGTCGCGCCCGGGACCTCCTGGCTGGTCAGACCCGCGCCGTCGGGGGAGGCGACGTGGTGGATCAGGTAGGGCGGGAAGGGTGAGGAGGCGAAGAAGTGCAGCTCGCCGGTGACCGGGTCCTCCTTGGGGTGGGCGGTCATGGCGGAGGTCAGCTTGCCGTTCCAGTCGAACGCGCCGACCGTTTCCAGGTCGGGGGTGAGCTCGAAGGGGAGCGCGGCCTCGCAGAGGGCGAGCAGGCGGCCGCCGTGTTCGATGACGTGGGTGCCGGCGGTGGAGGCGGTGAGGTCGGGGCCGTGGTCGGTGAGGTAGGGGGCGCCGTCGAGGGCGGGGGTGTGCACCCAGCGGTTGCGGTACCACTCGGCGCGGCCGTCGCGCAGGCGGATGCCGTGGACCATGCCGCTGCCCTTGAACCAGTGGGTGGGGGTGATGCCGGGCTTGGGGTTGTGGCTGTTGCGGATCAGTCGGCCGGTCAGTTCGGGCGGCAGGTGGCCCTCGACGGTGAGGTCGGTGGCGGTGATCTCGTCGGCGACGGGGGTGTAGTGGCCGGTCAGGTAGGGGGGCTTGGTGGCGGTCATGGTGGTCGGTGCTCCTCGGATCTCGGTGTGCGGTGGACGTCTTCGGCTTTGCTCGACGAGGGATCGGCGACGTTCTCGATCGCCGGGGTGGGTTCAGCGCTGCTCGGCCTGCGCCTTGAGGTGCCCGAGCCAGCCCTCCAGGGAGGCCCGCAGCGCGGCCTCCAGCTCGACGGGCTGCGCCTCGACCGGCGCGCCGGCCCAGGACTCCTCGGTGTGGACGACGACCGCGCCGTCCCGCTCCTCGAAGGTCCAGACGTGGACGCCGTCGATGCCGTTGGCCGGGCCGCCCCAGACGATCCGCCGGCCGGGGACGAGCTCCAGCACGGTGGACGTGATGTCCAGGCCGTGGGTCTGCCAGTGGAAGGAGGCGCCGGGGGCGAGCGGGCCGTCCAGGCGGGCCCGGTCGACGTCCGGGAGCCAGGTGGCCCAGGAGTCGACGTCGGTGTGCAGGGACCAGACGACGGCGAGCGGTGCGCCGACCGTGGTGGTCAGGCGGACGATGACGGGCGCGTTCTGGTCGATGGTGTGGACGGTCATGGTGGTCTCTCCCTGAGTGGAACGTGTGGGACGGAACGTGCGGAGGCGGGCCGGCGGGACGGGCGTGGGGGCGCGTCGGGGGCCCTGGCCCTGCGGTTAACGCGGGGCCGGCGCGGGGACGGCGGGGGCGGCCGCGGGCGTGCGGCGCGCCAGGTAGGGGGTGAGCGCCGTCGCGGCGGCGAGCACGAGTGCCGAGGCCAGGAAGGCGGTGCGGTACCCCTCGGTGAGCGCGGCGGCCCGGGCGTGGTGGGCGGCCGAGCCGGCGGTGGCCGAGGCGGCGAGGCTGCCGAGGACGGCCAGGCCGACGGCGCCGCCGAGTTGCCGGCTGGTGTTGACCAGGCCGCCGGCCAGGCCGGAGTCGGCCGCGGCGACGCCGGTGACGGCTGCCGAGGTCAGCTGGACGAAGGCGGGGCCGAGGCCGAACCCGACCAGCAGGAGCGGGCCGAGCAGGTCGGCGGGGTAGGTGCCGTCGGACCGGATCGCGGCGAGCCAGAGCAGCCCGCCGGCCAGGGTGAGCAGGCCCGCGGCGAGGGTGGCGGTCGGGCCGATCCGGGCGGCGATCCGCGGCGCGAGCGAGGAGCCGGCCGTGGTGGCGGCGGCGAGCGGGAGCTGGCCGAGCCCGGCGGCCAGGGGGCCCGCGCCGAGCACCTGCTGCTGGTAGAGCGGCAGGAAGTAGAAGAGGCCGACCCAGACCGAGCCCAGGAGCGCCATCACCAGGTTGGCGGGGGCGACCGGGCCCGCCGCGAGGACGCGCCGCGGCAGCAGCGGATCCGGGTGGCGCCGCTCCAGCAGCACGAAGGCGGGGAGGAGCACGGCGGCGAGCGCGAAGGCGGTGAGGGGGCCGGGGGCGGTCCAGCCGCCGTGCCCGCCCGCGGTGAGGCCGTAGGTGAGGGCGGTCAGGCCGAGGGCGGCGGTGACGGTGCCGCCGAGGTCCAGTCGTCCGCCGGCCGCGGTGGGGGCGCCGCCCGGCACCAGGAGCACGGTGCCGACGAGGACCAGCACCGCCCCGGCGGCCGAGGCGTGGAAGACCCAGGGCCACCCGAGGCGCTCGGTGAGCACCCCGCCGAGCAGGACGCCGGCCGCGCCGCCGGCGCCGGAGACGGCACCCCAGACGCCGAGTGCCCTTCCGCGTCCGGGGCCGGCCGGGTGGAGTTGCATGACCAGGGCGAGCGCGGCCGGGGCCACCGCGGCGGCGCCGAGACCCTGCAGGGCCCGGGCGGTGACGAGCAGCCAGGGGGTGGTGGCCAGGCCGGCGGTGAGCGCGGCGGCGGCGAAGAGCGCGAGGCCGGCGAGGAGGACGCGGCGGCGGCCGAGCAGGTCCGCCACCCGGCCGCCGGGCAGCAGCAGCGCGCCGAAGGCGAGGCCGTAGGCGTTGACCACCCAGGACATGCCGCTCTCGGAGAGGCCGATGCCGTCCCGGACGGCCGGGAGGGCAACGTTGACGATCGAGGTGCTGAGGACGACGGTGAACTGGGCGCCCGCCAGGGCGGCGAGTGCGGCGGCGCCGGGCCGTAAAGCGCTGTTCGTACCGGTTTCCGTGCCGGGTGCGGCCACTGGAACTCCTATGTGTGATTGACCACTCACTCGGATGGCCAAAGGGTGGGCGAGGCGGCGGCCCTCGGGGGAGTGCGGGCTGCCGCCCCGCCGCGGCGGGGTTGGCTCGGGCGCGGACCGGCGGTCCGCCGGGGGGCGGTGCTTCGGGACCGCCGGCCGGGTGCGGTGCTCCGGGACCGCCGGCCGGGTGTGCTCGGGGACCGGCGCTCACCGGCCGGCGGTCCCGGGGTGGCGCGGTGCCTCAGTAGTGCGTGATGCCGGCCGCCAGGGTGCGCGTCCAGGGCGCGTCCACCTCGTCGGCGCCCATCGACACCAGCAGGTGGCAGAGCATGCCGGTGGCGAAGAACTCCTGGATCTGCCGCTCGTCGCCCCCGGAGGCGCCCCGGGCGTACTCGACCAGCCGGGCGTAGCCCGCCCGGACGGCCTCCCGGATCGCCGGTTCGGAGACCGCCGCCGCCTGGGCGTGCAGCTGGACGAGCATCAGGTCGTTGTCGCTGATCAGTTTGGCGTAGGCCTCCCCCATGGCGTGCAGGACGGCCTCCGGCGCGCTGCTCGCGGCCTGCGCCGCGCCCTCCTCCAGGCTGGCCCGGACCCGGGTGAAGCAGTGCTCGACGACGGCGACGAACAGTGACTCCTTGTTGGGGAAGAGGCGGTAGACGTAGGCCTGCGAGATGCCGGCGGCCTTGCCGACCTCGGTGGTCGTGGTGCCGAAGTACCCCCGCGAGGCGAAGGCTCCGATCGCGGTGCGGAGCACCGTTTCGCGGCGCTCCTCGGCCGTGGACAACTGGCGGGGGCGTTCGTTCTTCATGTGAGTACTCAATCACTCACACCTTGCGGAGTCAACCCTCCGTCAGTTCCGCCGGCGGTCCGGCCATCGCGCTGACGGTTAGCTGGTCCAGACCATTGACGCTCGCCGACCCCGCTCCCTAGCATGATCCGCACCGCGGCGGCCATACGGGGGCCCGCCGCCTCGCCGAGCGCGCAGCTCCCTCCCACCGACAGGGCACGCGGCCGAGCCATGTCCGAGCCCTGCCGTCCGTAGACCGCCGGCGCGTCCTGAGGAGCACGATGAGCACGTCCGTCCATGCGGCACACCACCGGTCCGACCAGGTCTCCCCGGCGTCGGCCGTCCTGACCGTCGGACAGGAACGCCTTTGGTTCCTGGACCAGTTGGAACCGGGGGACCCGTCCTACAACATCCCGCTCGTGCTGCGGCTCACCGGCGAACTGGACCCGGTCGCCCTGCGCGCCGCCCTCGGCGGGGTGGTGGCCCGGCACGAGGCGCTGCGCAGCCGCTTCCCGAACGAGGACGGGCGGCCCGCCGTGGTCGTCGACCGGCCGGCGCCCGTCCCGCTGGACGAGGTCGACCTGCGCGGCGCGGCGCCGGAGCGGCTGCCCGCCGCCCTCGCCGAGCGCACCAACCGCGGCTTCGACCTCGCGGCCGGCCCGCTGCTGCGCACCGCCCTGTTCCGGACCGGCGAGCGGGAGCACGTGCTCTGCCTGGTCGTGCACCACATCGCCGCCGACGGCTGGTCACTCGGCCTGCTGCGCGCCGAACTCGCCGCCCGCTACGCCGCGCACCGCGCCGGCGGGCCGCTCGCCCTGCCCCTAGACCTGCCCGTGCCGCCCTCCTACCTGGCCCACGCCGCCGCCGAACGCGAGTGGCTGGCCGGCCCGGAGGCCCGGGCCGGCCTGGCCTACTGGGTCGACCGGCTGGCCGACGCGCCCGCCCTGGAACTGCCGCTGGAGCGGCCCCGGCCCGCCCACCCGAGCAGCGCCGGCGCCTTCCACACCCGGATCCTGCGCGGCCTCGGCCCCGAACTGGACACCTTCGCGCGGGCCCGCCGGCTGACGCCCTTCATGGTGCTCGCCGCCGCCTACCAGGCCGTGCTGCACCGCTGCACCGGCCAGGACGACTTCTGCGTCGGCGTGCCCGTCGCCGCCCGCACCACCGTCGAGGCCGAGCAGACCGTCGGCTACTTCTCCAGCGCCCTGGTCCTGCGCGCCGACCTCGCCGGCGCACCGACCTTCGCGGAGCTGCTGCGCCGCACCCGCTCCGGCTGGCTCGGCGCGCTCGGCCACAGCCAGGTGCCGTTCGAGCAGCTCACCGAGGAACTGCGGATCGAGCGCGACCCCGGCCGCACCCCGGTGTTCCAGACCCTGCTGACCGTCCACACCCAGAGCGGCGGCGCGCTGGACGAGCACGCCTTCGCCGACCTGCGCTGCACCGAACTCGACGGCGGCTACACGGCCGCCAAGTTCGAACTCACCCTGGACGTCCGGTGGGACGGCGACGACCTGCTGGCGATCTTCGGCTACCAGACCGAGCTGCTCGACGAGGCCTGGATCACCCGGCTCGGCCGCTGGTTCGACACCCTGCTGCGGGACGGCCTGGCACGCCCGGACGCGCCCGTGCACGGGCTGGCGCTGCTGGACGAGGCCGAACGCGCCGGGGTTGCCGCGGCCGCCGCCGGCCCCGCGTCGGCGCCCCACCCGGGGACGGTGCTCGCCGCGATCGACCTGGCCGCCGCCGAGGCCCCCGGCGCCCCCGCGCTGGAGGGGCGGGACGAACGGCTGACCCGTGCCCAACTGGCCGGGGAGTCGGCCCGGTTGGCGGCCCGGCTGGCCGTGCACGGGGTCCGCCGCGGCGACGTGGTGGCGTTCTGCCTGCCGCGCGGCCCGCGTGCGGTGGTCACCATGCTGGCCGCCTGGCGGGCCGGCGCCGGCTACCTGCCGCTGGACCCGGAGTACCCGGCCGCCCGGCTCGCCTTCATGCTGGCGGACAGCGGCGCCAAGGTGCTGGTCACCGCCGACGGCCGCCCGGTCGACGGCCTGCCGTCCGACCTCCCCGTGGTCCCCGCCACCACGGCGGACGCCCCCGGGGACACGGCGGACGCATCCGGGACCGTGATGCCGCCCGGCGCCGCCGCGACCACGGCGGACGCCCCCGGGGACGCGGCGGACGCATCCGGGACCGTGATCCCGCCCGACGCCGCCGCGACCGCGGACGACCCCGCCTACCTGGTCTACACCTCCGGCTCCACCGGCACCCCCAAGGGCGTCCTGGTGCCGCACCGGGCGCTCGCCGCCCGGGTCGCCTGGATGCGCGAGGGCTACGGCGTCACCGCCGCGGACCGGGTGCTGCAGTTCGCCTCGCTCTCCTTCGACACCTGCGCCGAGGAGGTGTTCCCGGCGCTCGCCGCCGGAGCCACCCTGGTGGTCGCCGAGCCGGGCGCCGCGCTGCCGGAACAGCTCGCCGAGCCCTCCGCCGCCGGGCTGACGGTGCTCGACCTGCCCACCCCGTACTGGCACCAGCTGGTCGCCGACCTGGACGCCACGCCCTGGCCGGCCGGGCTGCGGCTGCTCGTCCTCGGCGCCGACCAGGTGCGGCCGGAGGCCGTCGCCGCCTGGCGCGCGCGCTTCGGCGACACCGTCCGGGTGGTCAACTCCTACGGGCCCACCGAGACCACGATCATCGCCACCACCGCCGAGCTGGGCGCCGCCGACGCCACCGCCCGCCCGCCGATCGGGCGGCCGATCGGCGGCACCACCGTGGCCGTCCTCGACCGGCACGGCAACCCGGTGCCGCCCGGCACCCCGGGCGAGCTGGTGATCGGCGGCGACGGCGTCACCCTCGGCTACCTGGGCCGCCCCGGCGCCACCGCCCGGGCCTTCGTCCCCGACCCGGACGGCCCGCCCGGCGCCCGCCGCTACCGCACCGGCGACCTCGTCCGCCGCCGCGCCGACGGCGCGCTCGAGTTCCTCGGCCGGATCGACAGCCAGGTCAAGGTCCGTGGCTTCCGCATCGAGCCCGGCGAGACGGAGAGCGCCCTGCTCGCCCTGCCCGGCGTCGGCCAGGCCGTGGTGACCGTCCGCGGCGACGCCCTGATCGGCTACGTCGTGCCCGCCGCCGGCGGCCCGGCCCCCGAGCCGGACGCGCTGCGCACCGGCCTCGCCGCCACCCTCCCCGCCCACCTGGTGCCGAACGCCCTGCTCGTCCTGGAAGCGCTGCCGCTCACCCCGAACGGCAAGCTCGACCGCCGGGCGCTGCCCGCCCCCGAGATCCGGCCCGACCTGCGCGCCGCTTACGTCGCCCCCCGCACCGAGGCCGAGGAACTGGTCGCCGAGGTCTGGCAGGAGGTGCTCGGCCTGGACCGGGTCGGCGCCCTCGACGACTTCTTCGACCTCGGCGGTCACTCCCTGCTGGCCACCCGCGTCGTCGCCCGGATCCGCTCGGCCGTCGACCTGGCCGTGCCGCTGCGCACCCTCTTCACCCACCGGACCGTGACCGCCTTCGCCGACGCCGTCGAAGCCGCCCTGGTCGCCGAACTCGCCGAGCTGTCCGAGGACGCCGCCGAGGAACTGCTCGCCGCGCAGGACTCCCCGGAAGGGACCAACACGCCGTCATGAGCACCGACACGCCCACCCCCGTCGCCGGAGCGGACGCGCACCCGGCGGTGCGGCCCTCCGCGGCGCGGCCCTCCGCGGCGCAGCCCCCCGCGGCGCAGCTCTCCGCGGCCAAGCGGGAGCTGCTCAGCCGCCGCCTCAAGGCCCGCACCGCCCCGAAGCAGGCCATCGCGCGGCGGCCGGAGGGCAGCCCGGTGCCGCTCTCCTTCGCCCAGGAACGCCTCTGGTTCATGGAGCAGTTCGCGCCCGGCACCGCCGCCTACAACATCCCGCTGACCCGCCGGCTGCGCGGCCCGCTGGACACCGCCGCGCTGCGCCGGGCGCTGGACGCCTCGGTGGCCCGGCACGAGACGCTGCGCTCGCGCTACCCGGCCACCGACGACGGCCGCCCGGTGCTGGAGATCGCCGACCCCGCGCCGTTCGACCTGGCCACCGCCGAGGCGGCGGACGAGGAGGAGGCCGGGCGGCTGATCGACGCCGCCGCCGCCGTGCCCTTCGACCTGGAGAGCGGGCCGCTGCTGCGCGCCCTGCTGGTCCGGCTGGCCGAGGACGACCACGTTGTGCTGCTGGTCGTCCACCACAGCGTCGGCGACGGCTGGTCCAGCGAGGTGCTGGTCGGCGAGGTCCTGCGCGGCTACGCGGCGTACGCGGCCGGCCGGCCCGACCCGCTGCCCGAACTCGCTGTCCAGTACGGCGACTTCGCGATCTGGCAGCGCGAGCGGCTGAGCGGCGACCGGCTGACCGCCGAAGTCGCCCACTGGGCCCGCGAACTGGCCGGTGTCGAGCCGCTCGAACTCGCCTTCTCCCGCCCCCGCCCGCCCCGGCAGACCTTCGCCGGCGCCGGCCGCGGCTTCCGGGTCGAGCGCGCCCTGCTGGACGACCTGACCGCCCTCGGCAAGCGGCACGACGCCACCGTCTACATGGTGCTGCTGGCCGCCTTCCAGGCCCTGCTGGCCCGCTACAGCGGCCAGACCGAGTTCGCCGTCGGCTCGCCCATCGCCGGCCGCCCCGAGCCGGAACTCGAGCCGCTGGTCGGCATGTTCGTCAATGTGCTGGCACTGCCCGCCCGGCTCGGCGGCGACCCCTCGTTCGCCGAACTGCTCCGGCGCACCCGGGAGACCTGCCTGGAGGCCTACGCCCACCAGGAGCTGCCCTTCGCCCAGCTGGTCACCGAACTGAAGGTGCCCCGCGACGTCACCCGCCCGCCGGTCTTCCAGGTCGTCCTGGCCGTCCAGAACTACGCCACCACCCGCGACGCCCTCGGCGAACTCCCGCTGGAAGTCGAGCCGTTCGGCGTCCGGGCCAGCGGCACTCGGTTCGACCTGGAGCTGTTCCTCCAGGAGTGGCCGGACGGCCTGGCCGGCGCGTTCAACTACAACACCGACCTCTTCGCCGAGGACGACATCGCCCGGCTCGGCGCCCACCTCGGCCGGCTGCTGGCCGCCGTCGCCGCCCGGCCGGACGCCCCGCTGTCGGCCCTCGACGGCCTGGACGCCCGCGAACGCGCCTTCGAGCTCGACGAGTTCAACCGCACCGGGGTCGATCGCCCGGACACCACGCTCACCGCGATGATCGCCGAGCAGATCGCCCGCACCCCCGACGCCGTCGCCGTCGCCTTCGAGGGCGAGCCGGTCCTGACCTACCGTCAACTCGACGCCGCCGCCGACCGGATCGCCGCCCGACTGGCGGCCGAGGGCGTCGGCCCCGGCACCCTGGTCGCCGTCAGCGCGGAACGCTCGCCCGAACTGGTCGCCGGCCTGCTCGGCGTGCTGCGCACCGGTGCCGGCTACACCCCGCTGGAGCCCGAGTACCCGGCCGAGCGGCTCGCCTTCCTGCTGGAGGACAGCGCCGCGCCCGTCCTGCTCACCCAGCGCGGGCTGCCGATCCCCAAGGGCTGCACCGCCCGCGTCCTGCTGCTCGACGACCCGGCCGAGTGGCCGAGGGCGAGGAGCCGCCCGGCCGGCCCCGCCCCGGACGACACCGCCTACCTGATCTACACCTCCGGCTCCACCGGGCGCCCCAAGGGCGTGCCCAACACCCACCGCGGCATCGCCAACCGCCTGCGCTGGATGCAGGACGCCTACCGGATCGGCCCCGGCGACGCCGTCCTGCAGAAGACCCCGGCCGGCTTCGACGTCTCGGTGTGGGAGTTCTTCTGGCCGCTGGCCACCGGCGCCCGGCTGGTGCTGGCCAAGCCCGGCGGCCAGAAGGACGCCGGCCACCTGCGCGACCTGATCGCCCGGGCCGGCGTCACCGTCGCCCACTTCGTGCCCTCCATGCTCACCGTCTTCCTCGCCGAGGACGGCATCGAGGAGTGCACCGCGCTGCGCCGGGTGGTCTGCAGCGGCGAGGCCCTCCCGGCGGACACCGCACGGGAGTTCACCAGCCGGCTGCCCGGCTGCGCGCTCGCCAACCTGTACGGCCCGACGGAGGCCGCCGTCGACGTCTCCGCCTGGGAGTGCGAGGGCCCGCTGGAGACCGTCCCGATCGGCCTGCCGATCGACAACACCCGGCTCTACGTCCTGGACGCCGCCCTGCGGCCCGTCCCGCCCGGTGCCCCCGGCGAGCTCCACATCGGCGGCACCGCCGTCGCCCTCGGCTACCACCGCCGACCCGGCCTCACCGCCGCCCGCTTCGTCCCCGACCCCTACGGCCCGCCCGGCTCCCGGCTCTACCGCACCGGCGACCTCGCCCGCCGCCGCGCCGACGGCACCCTGGAGCACCTCGGCCGGATCGACCAGCAGGTGAAGATCCGCGGCCTGCGGATCGAACCCGGCGAGACCGAGGCCCTGCTCCGCGCCCAGCCGGGCATCGCCGACGCGGCGGTGATCGTCCGCGAGGACAACCCCGGCGACAAGCGCCTGGTCGGCTACCTCGTCCTCGCGGCGGGCGCCGAGGAGCCCGAGCCGGCCGCGCTGCGCGCCGCGCTCAAGCTCTCCCTGCCCGATCACCAGGTCCCCACCGCCTTCCCGGTGCTGGACGCGCTGCCGCTCACCCCGAACGGCAAGCTGGACCGCCGGGCGCTGCCCGCCCCGAAGGCGCGCCGCGCCGGGGGCGGCGTCCAGCGGCCGGAGACCGAGGCCGAGCGGGTGCTCGCCGAGATCTGGGCCGAGGTGCTCGGCGTGCCCGAGGTCGGCACCGACGAGGACTTCTTCGACCTCGGCGGCCACTCGCTGCTGGCCACGCAGGTCGTCGCCAGGGCCCGCAAGCGGCTCACCGAGGCCGGCGCCCGCCCGGTCAGCGTGATGGACCTCTTCACCTGCCGCACCGTGCGCGAGCTCGCCGCGCTCGCCGACCTCTCCGAGCAGGACCGCGGCCCGCGCCGGCTGCTGCACCGCCTCACCCGCCCGGTCCCGGCCGAGCGCCGCCGGCTCACCCTGGTCTGCGTCCCGTACGGCGGCGGCAGCGCGGTGGTCTATCAGCCCGTCGCCGACCTGCTGCCGGCCGACACCGAGCTGTGGGCGGTGGCCATCCCCGGCCACGACGTCGGCGTCACCGAGCAGCACCTGCCCTTCGACGAACTGGCGGAGCAACTGGCCGCCGAGGTCCGCGAGCGCGTCGAGGGCCCGGTGGTGGTCTACGGCCACTGCGGCGTCGGGACGGCGCTCGCGGTCGCCACCGCCCGGCTGCTGGAGGCCTCCGGCCGCGAGCTGGAGGCCGTCTACGCGGGCGCGCAGTTCCCCTTCGCCAAGCCGCGCAGCAAGGTGCTCAGCGCGCTCAGCGGGCTCGCCTCGCTGGAGCCGCTGCTCGGCGACCGGGTCTACGTCAACTGGCTGACCGGCATGGGCGTGGACACCTCCGACCTGGACCCGGAGCAGGTCCGGTTCATCGTCGGCAACATGCGCCGCGACTCCAAGGCGGCCGAGGAGTACTTCACCCGGGCGATCGCCGAGGTGGACGCGGGCGCGCCCCGGCTCAGGGCGCCGATGATCTCGCTGGTCGGCGACCGCGACCCGGCCGCCGACTTCTACCAGGAGCGCTACCGCGAGTGGCTGCTGCTCGCCGAGCGCTCCGCCGTCGCGGTGCTCGACCAGGGCGGCCACTTCTTCGTCAAGTACCGCGCGGACGAGGTCGCCGAGGCCGTCACCACCGTGCACCGGGCCGTCCTGGCCGGCGAGACCGACCGGCTGCCCGCGCGCGGCCCGGACTCTTCCTGGTGGTTCCACGGCGAGACCGGTCCGCCCGCCCCGGCCACCGAGCCGGAGCGCCCCGGGGCACCGGCCGCCGCCTCCGCCGCCGGTTCCTCCGCCGCCGCTTCCTCCGCCACCACCGCCGCCGCCTCCGCCGCCGTCTCCGCCGAGGACGGGCCGCAGCCCAGCCTGCGCCGCTTCCTGGCCGTCGCGGCCGGCCAGCTGGTCTCGATCACCGGCTCGGCGCTGACCGAGTTCGCGCTGCCGGTCTGGATCCTGCTGGAGACCGGCTCGATGGCCCGGTACGCGCTCTACGCGGTCGTCGCCATGCTGCCCGGAATCCTCATCGGCCCGCTGGCCGGCGCCCTGGTCGACCGGCTGGACCGGCGGAAGGTGATGCTGGCGGGCGACGTCGCCGCCGGTGCCACCCAGGCCGCGATGCTCGCCCTGCTGCTCGCCGGACGGCTGCACTCCTGGCAGATCTACGTCCTGCTCGGCGTGCTCTCGGTGGCGCTCACCTTCCAACGGCTCGCCTACGCCTCCGCGGTGCCCCAGATCGTGCCCAAGCAGTACCTCGGACACGCCAACGGCATCGTCCAACTGGCCTTCGGCGCCGCCCAGTTCATCGTGCCGCTGGCGGCGGTGGCGCTGATGGCGGCAATCGGGCTGCGCGGCATCCTGATCCTCGACGTGGCGAGCTACGCGGTGGCCGTCGGCATCCTGCTGGCGGTGCGGTTCCCGAAGACCCTGCCGTGGACCAGGCGGGAGTCGCTGGTCGAGGAGATCAGGCACGGCTTCGGGTACTCCTGGCGCAACCGGGGCTTCCGCTCGATGCTGCTCTGGTTCGCCGGCCTGAACGTCTTCCTCTCCCCGCTGTTCCTGCTGGTCACCCCGATGGTGCTGGCCTTCTCCGACCTGAACGGCGCCGCCCGGGTGGCCGTGGCGGGCGGTGCGGGCGCGCTGCTCGGCGGCGTCGCGATGGGCTTCTGGGGCGGGCCGCGCCGGCACCGGCTGCGCGGCATGCTCGGGCTCGCCGCGCTGCTCTCGGCGGCCTGCGCGTTCACCGGCCTGCACGCCGGCCTCTGGGTGATCGCGGCCGGGGCGTTCGGGATGTCCTTCGCGCTCTCCCTGGTCAACGGCGTCTACTCGACCATCGTCCAGGTCAAGGTGCCGCAGCGCTTCCACGGCCGGGTGTTCGCGCTCAACACCCTGGTGGCGTGGTCCACCCTGCCGCTCGGGCACGGCGTGATCGCCCCGCTCGGCGCCTCGCTGTTCGGCCCGCTGATGGACGACGGCGGCGCGCTGGCCGGGGTGTTCGGTCCGCTGCTCGGTACCGGGCCCGGGCGGGGCATCGGCCTGATGTACCTGCTGTTCGGCCTGGCGATGCTGGTCCTGGTCGCGGTCGGCCTGCGGCTGCCGGCCCTGGCCCGGTTCGACCGGGACGTGCCCGACGCCGAGCCGGACGACCTGGTCGGTCTGCGCGAGCGCGCCCGCCTCGCGGCCGCCCGCCGGGCCGCCCGGCCCGGCGCCCGCGAGCCGGAGACCGGAGGACCGGATCCCGAAGGACCGGATCCCGGAGGGCCGGAGACCCGGGGACCGGAGACCCGCGAGCCGGCCGGCGTCTGACCCGAAGCCCGTACGCCCGCAGCACCACCGGCCCGGCGGCGCAGGAGCCGCCGGGCCCCCACCTTCCGCGACAAGCACCGAGGAGCACCCCGTGAGCACCGCAGCCACGTACCAAGTGGTCGTCAACGACGAGGAGCAGCACGCCCTTTGGCCGGCCGGCGCCCCGCTGCCCGCCGGCTGGCGGGCCGAGGGCTTCACCGGCACCGAGGAGGAGTGCGGCGCCCACGTCGACCGGGTCTGGCCGGACATCCGCCCGCTCAGCCTGCGCCGCCGCCTGGTCGGGCAGGCGGACGGGCAGCCGGCCGCGGCGACGGCCGCGGCGACGGCCGGGCAGAGGGGCGGAGCGGCCGCCGGGTGAGCCCGGGCGCGGGACGGGAACACGTCGGCGCGCCCGGCGGCACCGTCGCGACCTCGGCGTTCTTCGCCCCCGCGGCCGGAACCCGGTACTCCGGTCCGTCTGACGGGCCGTAAACTACAGATCTGTCGAAGGTGTCGCCCCGCGGGTATGCGGGGCGGCCGTCCGGGTGACATAGTGATCCGCTGACCGGCGGGACGCCGTGTCAGTTCGCGGTACGGGCAAGGCCGGACGGGGTGAACCGGCGGCGCAGCCACGGCCGCCCCCACCCCACGAACGTAAAGGACGGGAACCCGTGCGGTCCGAGAACGCTTCGGCCATCTCGACACCTGTGGCCGCCAGTCAGTCATTGACGCTGGCAGGCATGCTCTTCGCGGTCTCGATGACCTTCATCGACCAGACCATCGTCTCCATCGCGGCCCCCGACATCATCCACGAGCTGGGCCTCTCCTCGGCCGGCATGCAGTGGGTGGTCAACGCCTACCTGCTGGCGCTGGCGGCGTTCTTCGCCCTCGGCGGCCGGCTGGCCGACGTGCTCGGCCACCGCCGGATGGCCCTGGTCGGCATCCTGACCTTCGTCATCGCCTCGGCCCTGTGCGGCGCGGTGCCGAGCGGCAGCCTGGCGCAGACCTGGCTGGTCGCCTTCCGGGCGCTCCAGGGCGTCGGCGCCGCCTTCATGTTCCCGGCCGCGCTGGCCGTGGTCGTGGAGGTCTACCCGGTGCACAAGCGCGGCCGCGCCCTGGCCGTGTTCTTCGGCATCGCCGGCGGCCTCACCGCGGTCGGCCCGATCCTCGGCGGCTGGCTGACCAGCTGGACCTGGCGCGGGATCTTCTGGGTCAACGTGCCGATGGCGCTGGTCGCGATCGTGCTGACCCTGATGGCCCGGATCCCCAACACCGCCCGCCGCGAGCCGATCGACTGGGCGGGCGCCGCGCTGATCGCGGTCGGCATGGGCCTGAGCGTGCTCGGCCTGCAGCAGGCGTCGTCCTGGGGCTGGGACAGCCCGGCCACCTGGCTCTGCATAGCCGGCGGCCTCGTCGTGCTGGTGCTGTTCGTCCTGTTCGAGCTGCGCACCCGGGACCCGCTGATCAAGCTGCGGGTCTTCGCCGACCGGGCCTTCGCGGCCGACAACGCGGTGCTGTTCTTCGCGATGATCGCCTTCGTGCCGGTGTTCTTCTTCGCCTCGGTCTACGCGCAGGTGGCGCTCGGCCAGTCGGCGAACGACGCGGGCCTGTACCTGCTGGTGTTCTTCGCCGGCTTCGCCCCGGGCACCCAGCTCGGCGGCCGGCTGCTGGACCGGATCGGCGCCCGGCCGCCGATGCTGATCGGCTCGGCGCTCGCCACCGCGGGCTTCGCGCTCTGGGCCGGCAAGATCACCGACCTGTCGCTCGGCGCCCAGGCGCCGTACATCGCGATGGCCGGTGGCGGCATCGGCCTGCTGATGACCCCCGCCTCGACGGACGCCGTGAACCGCGCGATCGGCGCCTCCTACGGTGAGGTCACCGGCATCACCCAGACCGTGCGCAACTACTCGGCGAGCCTCGGCATGGCCGTGCTGGGCACCGTCCTGCTGCACAGCACCACCGGCAACGTCGAGGACGCCCTGCGCACGCACGGCGTGCCGGCCGAGGCCGCGCACGGCACCGCGGTGGAGATCACCAAGAGCATCACCGGCCACGGCGAGGGCGGTCACGGCGGTGGTGGCGCCTCCGACGCCTCGGCCGAGCTGATCGACGCCGTCCGCCGCGCGTTCGCCGAGGCCAACGGTCCGGTGCTGTACGGCATGGCGGCGGCGCTCGCGGTCGCCTTCGGGTGCGCGCTGTTCCACCCCGGGACGAAGGTCACCGCCGAGTCCGCGGCGGACGGGGAGACCGCCGCGAAGGTGGCCGAGCCCGGCGGCGCCACGGTCTGATCCCGCCGGAGCGCGAACAGGACGGAGGCCGCCGGGTGCACACCCGGCGGCCTCCGTCGTACGCGTTCGCGGGCCCGGTTCAGGCCTTCTTGACCACGCTCGACTTGAGCTGCATCGGCCCGAAGCCGTCGATCTTGCAGTCGATGTCGTGGCCGTCGACGCCGTCGACGAGGCGGATGTTGCGGACCTTCGTCCCCGCCTTGATGCCCGAGGGGCTGCCCTTGACCTTGAGCGCCTTCACCACGGTCACGGTGTCGCCGTCGCTCAGCACGTTGCCGACCGCGTCCTTGATCACCCGCTCGCCGGCCGCCGCGGCGTCGCCGGCCCCGCCCTCGGCGGGTACCCACTCGTGGCCGCACTCGGGGCAGACCATCAGCGCGTTCATCTCATAGGTGTACTCGCTGGAGCACTGGGGACAGGGGGGGAGGTTCTCGCTCATTCCACCAGGATATCCGCACGCGCGTACGGGTCGCGCTGGGTGTCTGCGCGGGAACGGCGGGTGAGGGGGCTGGTGCCGTCCGGCGGATCTCGTCGGACCCGCCTCAGGTCAGGAAGCCGCGCAGCAGGGCGGCGGTCGCGGCGAGGTGCTCCTCGGTGGCGCGGCGGGCGGCCTCGCCGTCGCCGTCGAGGATGGCCCGGACGATCGCGCGGTGCTGATCCGCGGCGTGCTCGATGTTGCGCTCCAGCATCGGGATGGCGTTCAGCAGGTCGTTGAGCCGCATCCGGGCCTCGGCGATGCGGGCCGCCAGCGTGGGGGAGCCGGCCAGCTCGCCGACGGCGAGGTGGAAGCGGGAGTCCAGCTGGCGGTACTGCTCCGGTGGCGCGCCCTCCAGCTCGGCGAGCCGGTCCTCCAGGTGGGTCTGCTGCCCGGCGGAGAGGGTGCGCCGGGCGGCGGCCTCGGCGGCGCCGGTCTCCAGCACCAGCCGGTAGGTCAGCGCGTCCTCCAGTTCGCCGCCGAGGTCGCGGGCGGCCCGCCGCAGCTCGGTGACGTCCGGCGGCGGCATCCGGTAGGTGACGAAGGTGCCGCCGTAGCGGCCGCGGCGCGGTTCGACGCAGTCGGCCTGCTGCAGGGTGCGCAGCGCCTCGCGGAGGGTCTCGCGGCTCACCCCGAGCCGGCCGGCGAGTTCGCGTTCGGGGGGCAGCCGGTCGCCGTGGCCGAAGACGCCGAGCTTGATCGCCTGGAGTAGCCGTTCGACGGTCTCCTCGAAGGCGTTGCCGGTCCGGACGGGCCGGAAGATCGCCCCCGCCTGCCAGTCCATGAGCGCCCGTTCGCGTGCCTGTTCGCGTGCCTCGTCCACGTCCACGCCGGAATCGTACCCACGGACGGCCCGGGAATCGTGGCCCGTACCGCTCTTGACGCGGCCCCGGCGGGGGGTGAACGATGCTGCTCACCACCGCAATGGTCTGGTTCCAGACCATTGAAGAGCCGTCGGACCGTCGACCCTCCGGGACGGGCGAAGCCACACCGCCGTGGCCGCGCCCCAACCCGCACACCTCAACCCCCAGGGGTGCCCATGACTGACGAACGCTCAACCGACCACCCTGCCCCGCCGGTGTTTCCGGCGGACGCACCGCCCGTTTCGGACGACGAACAACGGCTCCGCGAGCTCGGCTACACGCAGGAGCTCGCCCGTTCGATGTCCGGCTTCTCCAACTTCGCCGTCTCCTTCTCCATCGTCTCGATCCTCTCCGGCTGTCTGACCCTCTACGCGACGGGGATGAACGCCGGCGGCCCCGCGATGATCATCTGGGGCTGGCCGGTGGTCGGCCTGCTGACGCTCTGCGTCGGCCTGGCGATGGCCGAGATCTGCTCCAGCTACCCGACCGCCGGCGGCCTCTACTACTGGTCCGCCAAGCTGGCCCGCAGCCGCGGCGCGGCCTGGAGCTGGTTCACCGGCTGGTTCAACTTCCTCGGCCAGGTCGCGGTGACCGCCGGCGTCGACTACGGCGCCGCCTTCTTCACCAACGCCTTCCTCACCCTGCAGTTCGGCTTCGAGGCCACCCCCGCCCACACCGTGGAGATCTTCGCCGTCATCCTGCTGGTGCACGGCCTGCTCAACACCCGCGGCGTCCGCCTGGTCGCCTTCCTGAACAACCTGTCCGTCTGGTGGCACCTGGTGGGCGTCGCCGTGATCGTCGGCGCACTCGTCCTGCTGCCCGACCAGCACGCCTCCGCCTCCTTCGTCTTCACCGAGTTCGTCAACAACACCGGTTTCCACAACCAGTTCTACGTGGCGATGCTCGGTCTGCTGCTCGCCCAGTACACCCTCACCGGCTACGACGCCTCCGCGCACATGACCGAGGAGACCCAGGACGCCGCCCGGTCCGGCCCGCGCGGCATCGTCAACGCCATCACCGTCTCCCTGCTGGCCGGCTGGATCCTGCTGCTCGGCATCACCTTCGCCATCCGCGACTACGACGGCGCGCTCGACAGCGACACCGGCGTGGCCCCCGCCCAGATCTTCATCGACGCGATCGGCACCGGCGGCGCCGAAGTGCTGCTGCTGATCGTCATCGGTGCCCAGTTCTTCTGCGGCATGGCCTCCGTCACCGCCAACTCCCGGATGATCTACGCCTTCTCCCGGGACGGCGCACTGCCCGGCTCCTCGCTCTGGCACCGCATCGACCCGCGCACCCAGACCCCCACCAACGCGGTCTGGCTGGCGACCGGCGGCGCCCTGCTGCTCGGCCTGCCCGCGCTCTGGAACTCCACCGCGTACACCGCCGTCACCTCCATCTCGGTCATCGGCCTGTACATCTCCTACGTGATCCCGGTCTACCTGCGGCTGCGCCAGGGCGCCGCCTTCCCGCGTGGCCCCTGGCACCTGGGCCGCTGGAGCGGGATCATCGGCACCGTCGCCGTCGGCTGGACGGCCGTGATCACCGTCCTGTTCATGCTCCCCACCGTCAACCCGATCACCGCCGAGACCTTCAACTACACCCCGGTGGCCGTCGCCGTCGTGGTCGGCTTCGCCGGCCTCTGGTGGCTCGCCTCCGCCCGCCACTGGTTCACCGGACCGCGCATCCACGAGATCCCGCCCGGCCCGGCCGCCCTGGACGCCGAACTGGAGACCCGATGACCACCCCCCGGCTCACGCTCGACGAACTGCGCGCCCGCGTCGCCGACGGGTCCGTCGACACCGTCGTGCTCGCGATGACCGACATGCAGGGACGCCTCCAGGGCAAGCGCGTCGCCGCCGAGTACTTCCTCGCCGACGTGGTGCCCAACGCCGCCGAGGGCTGCGGCTACCTGCTCGCCGTCGACGTCGACATGAACACCGTGGACGGCTACGAGATCTCCTCCTGGGAGAGCGGCTACGGCGACCTCACGCTCCGCCCCGACCTCGCCACCCTGCGGGCGGTGCCCTGGCACCCCGCCACCGTGATGGTCCAGTGCGACGTCACCCACCACGACGGCGCGCCCGTCGCCGTCTCCCCGCGCCAGGTCCTGCGCCGCCAGCTGGACCGGCTGGCCGGGTACGGCTGGCAGGCCCACGCCGCCACCGAGCTGGAGTTCATCGTCTTCCGGGACACCTACGAGGAGGCCTGGGAGAAGGACTACACCCGGCTCACCCCCGCCAACCAGTACAACGTCGACTACTCCGTGCTCGGCACCGGCCGGATCGAACCCCTGCTGCGGCGGCTGCGCAACGGCATGGCCGGCGCCGGCCTCACCGTCGAGTCCGCCAAGGGCGAGTGCAACCTCGGCCAGCACGAGATCGCCTTCAAGTACGCCGACGCCCTCACCACCTGCGACGACCACTCCGTCTACAAGACCGGCGCCAAGGAGATCGCCGCCCAGGAGGGCTACAGCCTCACCTTCATGGCCAAGTACGACGAGCGCGAGGGCAACTCCTGTCACATCCACCTCAGCCTGCGCGACGAGCAGGGCGAGCCGGTCTTCGCCGGTGACCGGCCCCACGGCTTCTCCCGCACCATGGAGCACTTCCTCGCCGGACAGCTCGCCTGCCTGGCCGACTTCGCGCTGCTGTTCGCCCCGACCGTCAACTCCTACAAGCGGTACGTGCCCGGCAGCTTCGCACCCACCGCGATCGCCTGGGGGCGCGACAACCGCACCTGCGCGCTGCGCGTGGTCGGCCACGGCCCCTCGCTGCGCTTCGAGAACCGCGTCCCCGGCGGCGACGTCAACCCCTACCTCGCGGTCGCCGCACTGATCGCGGCCGGCCTGCACGGCGTCGAGCAACAGCTGGAACTGGAACCGGAGTTCACCGGAAACGCGTACGCCTCCGACGCCCCCCGGGTGCCGGCCAACCTGCGCGACGCGGTCGCCGCCTTCGAACAGAGCGCCGTCGCGGGCGCCGCCTTCGGCAAGGACGTCGTCCGCCACTACGCCCACGCCGGCAAGGTCGAACTCGCCGCCTACGACCGGGCGGTGACCGACTGGGAGCGCCGCCGCGGCTTCGAGCGGCTGTGACCCCGCGACCGGCCGCGACCCCCCGACAGCCCGCGAACCGAGGACACCGACCGTGCACCACGAGGACCACCGAAGGCCGCTGATCGGCATCACCAGCTACCAGGACGAGGCCGCCTGGGCGGTCTGGCGCCAACGCGCCTCGCTCGTCCCGCAGACCTACGTCGACGCGGTCTCCCGGGCCGGCGGCACCCCGGTGCTGCTGCCGCCGCAGCCCGGCGGCGCCGGCCACCTGCTCGACGTCCTGGACGGGCTGGTGCTGGCCGGCGGCCCCGACGTCGACCCGGCCCGCTACGGCGCCGCCGCCGACCCGCGCACCGGGCCGCCGCACCCCGCCCGCGACGACTGGGAACTCACCCTGCTGCGCGGCGCCCTCGACCGCGACCTGCCGCTGCTCGGCGTCTGCCGCGGCATGCAACTGCTGAACGTCGCCCTCGGCGGCACGCTCATCCAGCACCTGCCCGACCGCAGCCACCAGATCGTCCCCGCCGGCTTCGTGCGCCACCGCGTCGACGTGGCCGACGGCAGCCGGGCCGGCGACGTCCTCGGCACCTCCGCCGAGGTCTCCTGCTACCACCACCAGGCCGTCGACCGGCTCGGCGACGGGCTGCGCGCCACCGCCCACAGCTCCGACGGCACCGTCGAGGCACTCGAACTGCCCGGCCGGCGCTTCGCGTTGGCCGTCCAGTGGCACCCCGAGACCGACCCCGACGACCCCCGACTGTTCCACGCCCTCGTCACCGCGAGCCACAGGGAGACCGCCCGATGACCGAACCCGACCTCTTCGAGGTGGTCAACCCGGCCACCGAGGAGGTGATCGCCACCGTCGAACTGGCCGGCCTCGCCGAGACCGACGCCGCCGTCGCCCGCGCCAAGGCCGCCTTCGACACCTGGCGCCGCGTCGCCCCCGCCGACCGCGCCCGGCTGCTGCGCGCCTTCGCCGCGGCCGTCGACGCCGACCGCGAGCACCTCGCCGCCCTGGAGGTCGCCAACGCCGGCCACACCATCGGCAACGCCCGCTGGGAGGCCGGGAACGCGCGCGACGTCATCGAGTACTACGCCGCCGCCCCCGAGCGGCTGTTCGGCCGCCAGATCCCGGTGGCCGGCGGCCTCGACGTCACCTTCCAGGAACCGCTCGGCGTGGTCGGCGTCATCGTGCCGTGGAACTTCCCGATGCCGATCGCCGCCTGGGCCCTGGCCCCGGCGCTCGCCGCAGGCAACACCGTCATCGTCAAACCGGCCGAACTCACCCCGCTCACCGCCATCCGCCTCGGCGAACTCGCCCTGCAGGCCGGCCTCCCCGAGGACGTGCTGCAGATCCTGCCCGGCCGCGGCCCGGTGGTCGGACAGCGCTTCGTCACCCACCCCGACGTCCGGAAGGTGGTCTTCACCGGCTCCACCCGGGTCGGCAAGGAGATCATGGCGGGCTGCGCCGCCCAGGTGAAGCCGGTCACCCTCGAACTCGGCGGCAAGAGCGCCAACATCGTGTTCGCCGACGCCGACCTCGCCAAGGCCGCCGCCACCGCCCCCTACGCCGTGTTCGACAACGCCGGACAGGACTGCTGCGCCCGCTCCCGGATCCTGGTGCAGGCCTCCGTCCACGACGAGTTCATGGCGCTGCTGGAGCCCGCCGTCCGGGGCGTGCGGGTCGGCGACCCCACCGACGAGAAGACCGAGATGGGCCCGCTGATCTCGGCCGCGCACCACGCCCGGGTCTCCTCCTACGTCGGCGCCGACGCGCCCGTCGCCTTCCGCGGCAGCGCCCCCGAGGGCCCCGGCTTCTGGTACCCGCCGACGGTGCTGGCGCCCGTCCGGCCCGACGACCGGGCCTTCACCGAGGAGATCTTCGGCCCGGTGGTCACCGTCGTCCCGTTCCGCGACGAGGAGGACGCCGTGCGCATCGCCAACGCCACCGAGTACGGCCTCTCCGGCTCCATCTGGACCAGGAACGTCGGCCGGGCGCTGCGGGTCTCCCGCGGCGTCGAGGCCGGCAACCTCTCCGTCAACTCGCACTCCTCGGTCCGCTACAGCACGCCGTTCGGCGGCTTCAAGCAGTCCGGTCTCGGCCGCGAGCTCGGCCCGGACGCCCTCGACGCCTTCACCCAGACCAAGAACGTCTTCATCGCCACGGAGGAATGATCAGCATGACGCAGCGACTCGACGGCCGGGTGGCCGTCATCACCGGCGCGGGCAGCGGCATCGGCCTGGCCACCGCCCGCCGCTTCGCCGCCGAGGGGGCCAAGGTGGTCTGCGCCGACCTCGACCCGGAGACCGGGGCCAAGGCGGCCAACGAGGTCGGCGGCCTCTTCGTCCAGGTCGACGTCACCGACGAGGCGGCGGTCCGGGACCTCTTCCAGCGGGCCGTCGACGAGTACGGGCGGCTCGACATCACGTTCAACAACGCGGGCATCTCCCCGCCGGACGACGACTCCATCCTCGTCACCGGCCTGGACGCCTGGAAGCGCGTCCAGGAGGTCAACCTGACCTCCGTCTACCTGTGCTGCAAGTACGCCATCCCGCACATGCAGCGCCAGGGCAAGGGCTCCATCATCAACACCGCCTCCTTCGTGGCGGTGATGGGCGCGGCCACCTCGCAGATCTCGTACAGCGCCTCCAAGGGCGGCGTGCTGGCGATGTCCCGCGAGCTGGGCGTGCAGTTCGCCCGCGAGGGCATCCGGGTCAACGCGCTCTGCCCGGGGCCGGTCAACACCCCGCTGCTCCAGGAGCTGTTCGCCAAGGACCCGGAGCGGGCCGCCCGCCGCCTGGTCCACATCCCGCTCGGCCGGTTCGCCGAGCCCGAGGAGATCGCCGCCGCCGTCGCCTTCCTGGCCTCCGACGACTCCTCCTTCATGACCGCCAACACCTTCCTGGTCGACGGCGGCATCTCGGGGGCCTACGTCACCCCGCAGTAGTCACCCCGCGGGGGTGACACCGCGGCCGGTTCGGGCCGGGGCCGCGC